>NZ_JAGYZL010000024.1:0-6664 GCF_018370895.1 Actinomyces sp. oral taxon 181 | reverse complement strand
CTGACCCGCAGCCACCGCCACAGCACCATGCTCAGTATCAACAGCACCCGAATCAACAGCACCCAACAAATCCCCAGGCAACGTCCCCGCCTGCGACACCTCGACCGGAGCCGCGGGTGTAAAGCACGGGAAAGCGCTCATGTCGGAAGCAACCGGCGCGCTGAACGCGTCCATGTTGAAGGTCTGCAGGCCGATGCCGAATCGTCCCCAGGTGCCGGACGGGTAGAATGAGAAGGAGCCAGTGGCGGTGATATTCCTAGCGGCGATTGTTTTGGCTTCATCGGCCGAATTGGCGGCGATGGAGTAGGGAATCGTCACGTCGACCGTGTGAGCCGAAGGGTTGGGCGTATCCTGCTGGTAGGCCGCGTAGATCTGGGCCCAATTAACGTCGTTGAGCTTGATCTTGAATGTGTGGGTAAGGGAGTCGGAGCTCACCGCAGATTCAGTCACCGACGCGATCATCGACGAGGACTCCGAGGCGCTTGCTGCCTGAACCGTCGTTCCCTGCGGGAAGGTCACGGTGTAGTAGAACGAGGCACTCGTCGACACCGTCTCCTTGTCCCACGGGAAGTGACCGGCATCTGCCTCGCTCTTCACCTGGGTTTCGAAGGGCTTGAGCAGCTCGGTCATTTGAAGCTTCGCGGCGAACGTGCCGGTGTACGTCGCCGGGGCCTGCTCGTTTGCTGCGCACGCGCCCGAACCCGATACCGATGCGAACTGCGCGGCCGGCAGATCGGCTGCAGCGTGCGCGGCATCTCCTACCGTCGTCCAGCCGAGCGCAGCAAGCGCACCGACGCACGCCATCGCCACTCGCCGCCGCCAGGCGGGTTTTGTGATGTTCATGATTTCTCCTAGTTGTTGTTCCTGCGGTCTATGGCTGGCGGATTGCGCCACTCGGCGAAAGCACGTCCAAGGCCTTCCCGCACTGTATTGATGGCTGTGTCGGAGGGCACGCGTAGCCTTGCTGGGTACTCCGCATGCCCTCCGAGCGGTGATTACGAAACTCGCCTGCGTCTGACACCAAGCAGAATACCGACTCCGATCGCGCCCACAAGACCTGCCATGATTACAACTTCGGCGTCCATTCCGGTTCGCGCCAAGGCAGACTGGTCGACGACGAGCTGATTCTCAATCGTCCCCGCATCGACAGACACGCCGTTTTGCGAGACCACAGCCGTGAGTCGGGTTTCAGAGAGTGCGTATCCGCGAGGCGCTCGCTCCTCGCGAATCGTGTAGGTTCCGTATTCGACGTCTTTGAAGGTAACGAGTCCGTCGGCGTCGGAGGTCGCCGTCGCGATCTGCTGACCTTCACGTTCAAGAGCAAATGTTGCTCCGGCGAGACCCGCGTGCGTTTGAGAATCGACCTTATGGGCGATGATGTCAGCGCGAATACGTTCGTTGTTCACGCGCCCCGCGTCAACGACTTGCCCGTCTGCACTGACCTTTGCCGAGATGGTGTCGGTGGATACCAGCCAGCCGGTGGGTGCGTTCGTTTCACGGATTTCATAATCGCCGACGGTGAGGTTTTCAAACGAGACGATGCCGTCTGCTCCGCTGACCTGCGTATCGCTCGGTTCTTCGGCCACGGTTCCGTCCTCTTCGACTCGATAGATCGCGAAGGTCGCACCCGCAAGCGGAGCGCCAGTCTTCGCATCGGTCTTGAGAAGCCGGATCGCACCATGCTCGGCGGTGTTGACAACCTTGCCGAGGTCAATCGTCGCTCCATCTGCGGTGACGACGACGCCAAGAGGCTTTTCCATCGTCAGGTACCCGGGCAGGCCCTTTGTCTCACGTAGTTCGTACATTCCGTAGCGCACGGAATCAAAGGAGACACGGCCGTTGGCGTCGGACAGGGCACGCATCGCGGGAACGTCTGCGACCGTCGTTGAACCGCCGGGTCCCTTGGTCACCGGGTAGAGGGCGAACTCGACGTCTGCAAGTGGCGTGCCGTCGTCTGAGGTCTTGGTAAGGATGACCGTGCCTGTGATCGGTCGGTCGGTGACGGTACCCGCTGCGACCGTCAGGTGTTGGGCGTCAACCGTCACGGTCAGCGCCGTATCAGACAGCGTGTAGCCTTCCGGCGCGGACGTCTCCTTGACCTGATATACGCCCCAGTGGACGTTCGTGAACGTCGCGACCCCATCGGATCCGCTTGTGGCACTCATGACCGGCTCCGACGCAGCGACGCCGGACGCATCAACCGGGAACAGACCGAAGGTCGCCCCTGCGAGAGCATCACCGGTTTCGTCGACCTTCTTTACCGACACCGTACCGTCGATCCGTTCGTTGACGACCGTACCGGCGTCAAAGCTGGGGCCTCCAAGCTCGAACGTCTTGAGATCGCCTTCGGCCTTGACGTATCCATCCTTTCCGGAAAGCTCCCGAAGGACGTATTTCGCCCACGGAACGTTGGTGAACTGGGCTCGACCATCGTCACCTGTTGTTGCGGTGAACGCCGGAGTCGATGCGGTAGCACCGTTCGCGTCAACGGGGAAGATGCCGAAAACGACTCCTGCGAGCGGCTGCTGGTAGTCGTCGGTCTTCGTCACCGTCACCGTCCCCTCGGCGCGAGGATCGGCAATGGCAAGTGCGATGGGAGAAACAACGCCTCCGGTAATGGTGGCTCCCATCGCGTCAATAGTGACGGTCTGATCCGCCACCCGCGCATAGCCCGTGAGCGGTTCGCCTTCGTGGAGGGTGTACGTGCCGTACGGCAGGTTTGCGAATGTGAGCGCGCCGTTCGCGTCGGTTGTTCCCGACCACTGTGTCTGAGCCGGGTTAACGGTCTGCGTCGGCGCCTCTGAATCCAACCAGCCTTTGAATGTCAGAGTGAAGGCGACGCCCTCTTGGGCCTGTCCTGTGTCTTTTGCTGTCTTCGTGATCTCAAGATCGCGCGTACCAACAACTCCGGCGTATCTCGTTGCCGTGCGGGCCACGGGGTTGAGATCGAAGAGGTCCGTGCGTCCGTTCTCGTCCGCCGAGTTGACGACCGTTGCGTCACCCGGTGAGGTCGGCTTCGGCGACCAGCTCATCGCGTCGGGTTTGGTGAACGCGAGGGCATAGGTGCCACGCGAGTACACCGGCGATGAAGACAGTTCTGGATCGGCGAGTTGCAGCGTCGGATCGGACGAGGTGTGCGATCCGACGATGGCAGCCGGCGCCTTGGTGTCGACCGTGGTACCCGATGCTTCCGAGTCTTCGTACCCGGGGTTAGACACTTTGGAGCCGTCGCTGTTCACCATCGTCCAGGACTGGTTCGGAAGGAATCGCTCGCCAGCGTCCTTCACGCCGTTCGCATTGAGGTCACGGAACACGGCACCGCGCGCACTGTAGCGATTTGTCGAGACGGTGACCTCGTTCGCCTCAAGATATGCGGCGCCTGAACCCGCGAGGGCGACGGAGGCCACAGCCAACTTTCCGTCCTTGAAGTTCGAGTTGAGCGTGGTCGCAGGTTGGACCGGAATCCGAGCCGGCAGGATGACCCGCAGCGTCTCCTTGGAGTCGAGCGCCTCCCCCGGCTTCAGGTCCACCTTCACCGCGGTAACCGCAGTCCATCCTCCGTGCTGGGGGATCTCCTCAGCGGTGTACCACTGAGCATTGACGACCGAAGCAAGGTCTTTCCCCTGCTCTGTCACCGAATACAGAACAGTCACCCGGTCGGAAGCGTCTTTCGTGACCGTCCCGCTTTCGACGAGGACCTTAGAGGCAGGACCCGTCAGCGGCGTGCGGAACGCGGAGGAATGTCCGCTCAGGGCCGTCTCGCCGTCGGTCGCCGTCGACTCCCAGTCGCGGTGACCATATGTGCCGTCCCTGTCGGAAACGATCTTGTGGTCTGTCGTACTGGGCAGGACGGAGAGCAAGCTCACCGTCGAAGTTGGCGTCAATGAGTTGTTCATGACGCTCAGCCGGTAGTAAACGGGCGAACCCAGATCCTGTGCCGGCGCCGACAGCGTCCAGTCCGATTCTCCGTTGAGAGAGGTCTCGATCTTGCCGATGATCTCCGAGGGCGCGATGAGCCGTACTCCGATCGTCGTGTGCGATACCTTGTCATTGGTCGCACCGTCGTCATCGAAATCAAGGGAATCGATGAGAGCCGTGTCGGCCGTCGGTTGAACGGACTCTGGTCCGTCCCACACCGTGTATGCGTCGAAGGTGTTGACACCGAAGTTCGCATAGAGGGTCATATCGACGGTGACGAAGGTCGCCACGCTTTCCGAGAGCCCGTACTTGGGCTGCGTGTAGTCGATGTCGCCGTAGGAGTAGATGAGCGCCGTCCGACCGGTGCCCTTGTAATCCTTCACGATCTTCGGTGTTCGCGCGGTCGCGTCCAGATCGCGCGCGATCTGGGTGCTGTCAGTGCGGACGTAGTTGACTCCGGGGGGAAGGAGAAGGACTTGGCGAACATTCTTCAGAGTGCGCGTCACGCTTCCCCAGTCTGGCTTCGGATAACTGGAAATCTGAAGAGTCTTCAGTCGGGAGCATGTGTTCGGAGTGAGGGTGTCGGCTGCCACGCCGTTGCAGCGCGAATACGTCGCCTCTCCATCATTCGTCCACCACCACGGGCCGCTCCACCAATCGGGGTTCCCGTTGCTGGGCGGATTGATGTCCGCACGCGCAGGCGTCCTAAGCGTAGTGCCAACTTTGGGCGTGAGCGGCCACACGACGGCGTTGTTGTCCGACTTCTGATTGTCGTTGTATTCGGCGCCGTCTTTCAGGGACTGCACGACCTGACCGTCGGCGCTCCCCTGTGTGACGGTCGACGACATGTAATTCGCGTACAGTTGCTTCTCGGTGTAGTAGCCGCTGTTCCACTTCGCCAGCTCCGCATCCGTTGGGAACGCCCTGACGTAGAACCAGGCGCGATAGTTGTCCAGTTCGAGCGGGGTATCGAAGACCAGTCGTATCTTGGCGTACTCGCGGGCGGTGTCATTGATCGCGACGCGGTCGCCGTAGTCGAGGTCCTTTGCGATCTCCACCTCGGTGCCGTCCCGTTTGACGCCGTAGAGGTGGTTGCTGGTGGCATTGATCCGGGCTTTGATTTCATCCACGGTCAGCGCTGATTCCCCGTCTAAGATTCTCCCAGCACCTTGACGCGTGCTAAAGAAATCGAACTGCTGGTAATACAGACGCGGGTCGAGGTCCGTGTCGACGACCTCGTGGACGAAGTGGTGCGTTCCTCCGGTCTTATCCGTGTAGCTGGAACCATTATTGGCCTGTCTGACGGAGAGTGCCCAGCGAAAGCCCGGGAGATCCTCAGG
Source organism: Actinomyces sp. oral taxon 181 (assembly GCF_018370895.1). Classification (NCBI taxonomy): domain Bacteria; kingdom Bacillati; phylum Actinomycetota; class Actinomycetes; order Actinomycetales; family Actinomycetaceae; genus Actinomyces; species Actinomyces sp. oral taxon 181. The sequence goes on along the minus strand of NZ_JAGYZL010000024.1, from coordinate 1,406 downwards.
ATACTGATCGGAGGCCATGACTCCGGGCGTGACACCCGTCACCTTGGACATCCGCGTGTGCAAATTGCCGACCCAAGTGTATTCGATAGTGTCGCCATCAATCGTCAGATGGCCGTCTGAGGCATTGTCGTAGTGCCAGTCCGAGTAGAGATGCCCAAAAAGCGCCTTACCTTGATTAACCGAGGATGTCCCGTTGAACGGGACGACCTGTTCGGCGAAGATGTGGCTCAGCTGCGCGGTACCGGCGTCCTGCTCCGTCGCCAGTCCCATGTCGGCCGTGGCATGAACGACAGGCGTGTAACGATGAGCACTGCCATCAGCGTCGACGGTGGGTGCGTTCCTATAGATCAGCGTGTACCCGAAATACGATTTATGCTGCTCACACATCTGCCAGTTCGAGGAGTACGAGCGAATCAAGCGCATGACCCGATGCGTGTCATCCACCCACGCCCACCCGCCATTAAGCGTCGCTCCCACAGCTAGCGTTTCAACGGTGTCAGCCCCCTCGGGGAGGGTGACATCGTACGTCATCGTATGATACTGGTAATTGCCTTGATTTGCGGACGTTGACGCGGCCTTTGATGACTCCGTGCACACGCCGAAGTCCGTGGTGAGACCCGCCGCTGGCGTGTGGTCGGTCTGAGTCTCACTGTTAAACCTGGTGACCCCAATCTTCTTATTGTTCTCATCAAGGACATTCCCCTTGTTGTCCTGAAGGTAGTACCCCATGTGGGGGAATATCTGGAAGACCTGATTGGCGCCAGCCGACTTCGCGGTAAACGTGATCGCCTTCGTATCTGTCGTGACCTCGCCGACCTTCAGCTCGATCGTCGGCGTTACAGTTGTCCCATTCGGCGTGATGCCATCAAGGAAGGAGAAATCGAAGGGCAACTGGCTGAACTGACCTCCCTTCATGCTCGGGAACGTGTACGTCAGGATCCACGCATCCTCTGTTTCCGAGCGGGCCGTGCCGCCTCCGGCCTGCACAGCAAGCTCGGAATCCACGAACGCCGGGGTCGAAATCAGTAGCTTGCCCTCCGCGTCGCGCACCTTGGGAACCGTGAGGGTGAGTGCGACGTCTTGCGCGGTGGCGGAGTCGTCTCCCGATGCCGCGATCTGGGCGACCGCCGGGATTGACTCACCAGACCAGTAGTCCAACTTCTGCGTTGGATTCGGGTCACCGCTCGCATAGGCCTTGAGCCCATCGTAAGTTCCCAAGAATAGGTCGAGTTTGAGTCCGCCTGCGGCGAAGGCTACAGGGGGGGGGCAACACTCCTGGCAGAAGCACAGTCAGAGCGAGGAGAAGAACCAAAAAGGGCGCCTTGAAACGGCGCTTCGCGGTGCTGAAGGATTTCACGGTAACTAGTATTTCATACTCCGTTCTCTTAGCGCAACTATCCCCCCCC
>NZ_JAGYZL010000011.1:0-90168 GCF_018370895.1 Actinomyces sp. oral taxon 181 | reverse complement strand
GGGGTGCCCACACCACTAATTAAGGGCAGTCAAGCATTACTGCTCAATCATCTGTTTCTTTCGAAAGCTCGATTTTTATACCTGAGGATTGTGCTCATATACGTCCCTTCTTGCGTGTAGGCCACTACTGCCTCATCGACGCTACTAGGACTGAGTTATGAGGCGATTCTCCCGCCCTCAAAGTACTGAACTCGAGTACCTGCGGACCAGAATTCATCACTGGTGGGATACCCATAGCTTCCGCGTTCGTATCCAGCTCGGCCGTACGTTGCAAAGATCTGTCCGCGCACAAAGTGTGAACCGCTTGACGCGCTCCAGTAGGCAGTGCCCTTGTCAAAAACTTGGAACACTCCCTTTCCTGAAGGCGTCTCAGATGTAGTTGCAACGCCCAAGAAGCGTGCGCCTCCAAGATCTCGATATGCGTTTGCAATACCAGTTCCGTAGCGCAAAACATAGGTTCCCGCACTCGCGCTCCATGTGATGACACCGCCTTCAAACTCCTGCGCGCGACCGGAGCCTACCGAGTACTCGTCACTGATGGGGAAACCTAGAAAACCGCGTTCGTATCCCTTGCTTCCAAAGGCGTTGAAGATCCCCGCTCGAACGAAATGAGTACCGCCTTGAGGCGTCCAGTATGCCGTTCCATTATCGAATACTTGGTAAACGCCCTTACCGGAACGGGTCTCGGAGGTACGCGGTAAACCGGCAACTTTTACCCCGCCAGTTTCACGAAATGCATTTGCTATACCAGTGCCATAACGCAGGGTGTAGGTTCCTGAAGTCGAGGAGGTAATGACACCACCTTGGAATTCCTGAACGCGCCCCGAATTCGTAGAGTATTCATCGCTTAACGGATAGCCTAATGAGCCGCGTTCATACCCCGCTTGTCCGTAGGCTTTGAAGATCTCTCCGCCTACAAAGTGGGTACCACCTTCCGCTGTCCAGTAGGCGGTCCCCTTTTCGAACACTTGGAAAACTCCGGTACCCGAACGAGTCTCATCGGATGTAGCAGCACCTAAAACCTTCGCGCCGCCTAATTCACTGAATTCGTTAGCAATACCAGTGCCATAGCGAAGCGTATGGCTACCGGCATTTTGAGTCCATGTAACTGTTCCACCTTGGAATTCTTGCGCGCGTCCAGAGCCTGCAGGATACTCATCACTCGTCGGAAATCCTAAGAACCCGCGTTCATAACGGTTGTCACCGTACGCGCGGAAGATTGACCCGGACACAAAATGGGCGCCAGTCTTTTCGGTCCAGTAAGCAGTTCCTTGGTCAAACAGCTGGTAGACTCCGGGAGCACTTGCTTCCTCATCCGATTTGGGATTACCCATGAGTGACTTATTGCCATTCCACAGACCCCAAATCGCGCCTTTTACAGTGTAGGAAGCCGATTGATCGTTCGTCGAGCTCGCGTCAATCCGGGGAGCCTGTGCCCCATTTTGTGCAATCTGACGAATTGTTGGAAGCTTCGAGTATCCGGCATCTCCTGGGCAACTCGTCGGATAAGTGTCTCGGTGGCCGGAAATACGGGCAAGATTGATGTAAGTACCTGCTCGATACTTCGGGTTCGATCCCCTGGGCCTAAAGCCTGCAGACTCGGACATATTCGACACTCCTGCACGCCTTAACTGCCAACCTGCCAAAGCTCCCACGGTGTTCAAGGTTGCCTGCGAGGGAGCCTCGGATTGATAGGTTCCCATCATCGAGATCCCCATCGTGCCGGAGTTAAAGCCTTGATCGTGGGCGCCAGCAACCATCTTGCCAGCCGGCGAAGAAAGCGTCCCTTTTCGGCCTTCAAACGCACGTCCCCATTTATCGACGAGGAAGTTATAACCGATATCTCCCCAATCAAGAGTCACTGCATGGTAGTGATAGATCCCCCGGACAATGGATGCAGATTGATCCATGGAGTAGTTATTTGTCCCGGCGGTATGGTGAACAACAACATGGCTCGCTGCAAAGTACTCCGGATCCCAGTCAAGGTAGGATTCATCCGCTCCCCAACCGCTCCTGCTTGTTACAGCAACGGGTAGCCCGTTGGGCTGAACAGTTGTGGGGAAAGCGTGACTGAGCTGAGCACCGCTGCGACCGATTGCGCTTCCGCTACCGATTCCTGGATAAACAGTCTCTGTTGGTTCCTCGTAAGTGTCCCCACTTGACGCAGGGGATGGCGATCCAGCTTTAGGCACTGCGCTATTACTGTCAGCCTCAGCGTTCTGTTCAGGCTGAATAAGCGAAGTTAAATGGCTCCCTTCGGCCTGCACGGACTCTGGGTTAATATCTGTGCCTTCTGCAGCGGTTGTCACAACATCGTCTTCTGCCAGTGTTGTTTCACCCTGCGGGTTATCGGGAATCATTGCGACTTCGAGATCAGCTGGAAGGTCCTTTTCGTCTCCAGTTACGCGAATCTGAATCGCGTCTGCTCCCGCGGTAATAAAAGGATCAGTACCACCGCGCGCTTGGGTACCATCAGCGTGATCTTTTCCCGCTCCCCCATCATTATCAGTGAGGTACCACTGGCTCCACCGGCCATTCTCGCGAACCCGAATAAACATCTGGGTATTGGCAGAAAGCGTGGATTGCCCACTCCATGACAAACCAGTGACCATGAAAGGATTGACAGAGATGGGCTCGGTCAAGATTGCTGCATTATCACTAGGATCAAAAGAAGATGTGCCCTGGGACTGCAGTGTGGTGCGTGAGAAGCGTTTTAAAGAATGTCCGTTTCCAATTCCGACATTCTCGAGGCCTGCTTGGGCAACGCGGGTAGGTTCACCTTGCGAACGCGTGAGAGTGATCTTTTGTACGGGCCGTTCGTTACTTGTTGTTATCCCTGTGAGGGCGATCTGGTGATTGCCAGTAGGCGCATTCGCCAAGGCTGTTCCTTGTGGGAACACAAGGCTTAAGAATGCAGCACTTGCTGTCAGGGAAACTACTCGCATAGATAAACTCCGTCAGTGATGATGGATAGTCACTTTCGTAACACTATACACATTTGTCACATCCGTAACAGCATAAAGTGCACTCATTCACAGCATTTCTTCAGTCATTTTCGTTGAATATGTGCGAACATCTTACAGTTCGTAGGAATTGCGCAGCCGTTTTGCCTAAGATCGCAGTAGAAGCTAGAGCCGTCAATTGGGCGTAAAACTTCACGCGAAAAGGTCGCTGAAAATGAAAAAATCAGGATTGGAAAACCGATCCTGATTAACTGTCGGGCTGGCGGGATTTGAACCCACGACCCCTTGACCCCCAGTCAAGTGCGCTACCAAACTGCGCCACAGCCCGTTTGATCACCTAAATTTTGGCGACTTGGATAGTTTAGCCCAAGTCCTACCGAAAATTCCAATTGAGTACGGCGACCCCCGTCACATTCAGTTGTGCTTCCCACTCACGCCTGCGGGGAGAAGCGAAATAACCGCCTCCAAGACCCCGTCGATATCAAGATCCGAGGTATCAACCAGTTCGATCCCAGGGCCAGGGTTAGTAAATTCGCTGACGGTTGAATCAGCGGCATCACGATCAACAATCTGAGAACGAACCTTTTCTAGGCTTTCAGGGCTGTCATCACCAAATAACTCCTTAGCCCTCCTCTTCATACGCGCAAGCGGTGAAGCAACAAGCAAGACTTTCAAATCAGCTTCAGGGTATACAACGGTGGTGATATCGCGTCCTTCCGCCACCATTCCACTTCCGTTAGCACTAGCTTCGGCCATGCGTTGACGCTGATGCTCGACCATCCAAGCGCGAACTAAAAGGTTCGTCGAAATCCTTGCGACGGCCTCGGAAATGATGGAGGATCGGATTAACGAAGTAACCTCCCGGTTTCCAACAAAGAAATGAGGATCATCAGGATTCGAATCCGCGTGAAGATCAAGAGAAGGAAGCAAGGCAGCAACAGCGTCGTGATCGTCTAAATCAACACCTGACTCTAAGGCAATAAGAGTCAATGATCGATACATCGCCCCGGTGTCGAGGTAACCAATACCCAGGCGGCGGGCAAGTAATTTAGCAATTGTTGATTTGCCAGAACCTGCAGGTCCGTCAATTGCAATCGTCAGGCCGTGAGAGGAACGATCATCAGACATTATTAATCTCCACTTCCGGTATTCCACCCGCGTTCCTGCAGCTGGCAAATGGTCGAAGCAACGATCGATGGATCGAGACTGAGGCGGGCGACACCCATTTGAGCGCCGGCAGAGTGTTCAAGGGCGAAGTCTTCAATATTCACACCGATCTCACCGAGATCAGCGAAAAGTCGACCGAGAGAGCCCGCAGTATCAGGAACAAACACATCGAGAACGACGTAGCGGGTTGGTGCCCCACCGTGTTTACCCGGAATTCGCGCGACTCCCCTATTGCCCTGATCCATCACTCGATAGACAGCCCCAACACTTCCGCCTTCAAGAGGGCCTTCGTGCGCGGCGGCATCCAAATGCGAAATCAGATCATCAAGATCAGCGCGAATATCCTTCAGCACCTTGACAACGGGGCCGGCATTACCCGCCAAAATAGCGGTCCACAAACGAGGATCGGAGGCGGCAATTCGAGTTGTATCCCGAAGGCCCTGTCCAGAAAGTGAAAGCGCCGAAACAGGGGCATCAGCAAGCCGAGCAGCAAGCAATGATGACACCAATTGGGGTACGTGAGAAATTAACGCAACGGATTGATCATGCGTCGAAGCATCCATCTCAATAGGAAAGGCTCCCACATCCCCCGCAAGCGAACGAATCCGCATCACTGCATCAGGTGATGAAGTCGGGCTCGGAATAATCACCCATGGCCTGCCGTAAAAAAGATCTGCGTCCGCTGCACCTGCGCCACTACGTTCGCGACCTGCCATTGGATGAGAACCCACGTAGCGGCTCGTGATATCAAGTCCGCGGCGCTCTGCTTCCTCGACAACTCCCTCAAGGACAGCCAACTTTACGGAAGCAACATCGCTGACGACGGCCTCGGGATACCGAATCAACGCATCCACAACACAGACATCAGCAACGTCAGGAGGGGTAGCCACGATCACCAACGATGGCGAGCAGTGATCCTCTGGACCAATCAGAGTACCGGCGCCTAAATCCTGCGCTAAGCGTCCAGCCGTTGGTGAGGAATCACGAAGAAAAACCTCAATTCCCCCACTACGAAGCGCAAGCGCAAGAGAAGTCCCCAAAAGACCCGTGCCGATAATCAGGACGGGACCACGGGTTGTGCTCACGAGCGATGGCACAGGACTCACAAACCAACTGCGTCATAGAGAGCGGCAAGCTGCGGTCCCTTGACGCGACGCATCGTTCCGGGTTGTAGATGTTCGAGGCGAATGGGGCCAAACTTCGTACGAACGAGCTCACGAACTGGGTACCCCACCTCATCCATCAGACGGCGGACAAGACGGTTACGTCCTTCATGGACGACGATTTCAACAGTCGTGATATCACCGTAGGTTTCCATGGTGCGGAAAGAATCAACCGCAATTGGACCATCTTCCAATTCAACGCCTTCGAGCAAACGACGGCGGACACCCGGCTTCACCTCGCCGTGAACACGTGCGATATAGGTCTTAGGAATCTCATAAGAGGGGTGGGTCAGTCGGTTCGCTAGCTCCCCATCATTCGTCAGCAAAAGCAGCCCAGAAGTATCGATATCCAAGCGCCCAACGTGATACAGACGTTCCGGGTAATCAGCAACAAGATCCGCTAGCGTCGGACGTCCCTCCGGGTCTGACATAGTCGAAACCATACCAACAGGCTTATTGACAGCCATGACGATCGGACGATTCTCTTCCAAGATAATTCGCTTACCATCGACGTGAATTGCTTGACGCTCGGGGTCAACACGCATGCCTTGCCCGCGAACCACCTTGCCGTCAACCGAAACGCGGCCCTGGGCAATAAGCTCTTCTGCTGCCCGTCGAGAAGCTACCCCCGCACGTGAGAGTACCTTTTGTAGGCGAATACCATCTTCACTATAGGAATCGTTTCTCACAGTGTCTCCTCAAGTTCGTCCAGCTCGTCCGAAGCCGGAAGGTAGGGGGCTAATGGTGCCAATTCGTCAAGGGAATTCATTCCCATTCGTTCAAGAAATACTTGGGTCGTTCCATACAAACGAGCCCCAGAAGAAGATTCGCCAACTTCCTCAATGAGTTCACGTGCACACAAGGTTCGAACCACCGTATCAACATTCACGCCGCGAATTTGAGAGATCCTCGCACGCGAAATCGGCTGACGATAGGCAATAACCGCAAGTGTTTCCAGAGCAGCTTGTGACAGTTTAGATTGTCCTGATCCAACAATAAACTGGGACACAAGCGACTCCCAGCGAGGAGAAGAATAAATCCGCCATCCTCCGCCTAGACGCCGAAGTTCAAAGCCATGTTCACGACCACCAGAACGTCCACTGTATTGCGCAGAGAGTGCCTCAAGCACGTGCTCGACATCTTCAGCTGACACATTGAGAACACCAGCAAGCTGTTGAGCAGTAACTGGCTGATCGACCACCATCAAAATTGCTTCGATGGGAGCGAAGAGAAGCTGAGTCTCAGCAAGATCAAGTGCATCGCTCATACGTCCTCCTCCCATTCATCGACCTTTGGGTCATTTCCATTCCATACGAGTTCCAATGTTGAAAGAGCCTCTTCCTGCTGGAACTCAATCGCTCGGCGCCTGTACAACTCTAAGATAGCGAGGAAACGCGAGACAACAACAGCCGTATCGCGCGCGTCCGAGATGAGCTGAGAAAAGGTTGCATGTCCATGAGCGCTTAGATACGCGATGACGACCTTTGCTTCTTGAGCGACCGGGACTGCAGCTGAATGGAGGTGCGCTACTTCGACAGTCGGCGGTTGGGTGCTGAGCGCGTCAGCGCATGCACGAGCAAGATCCTCAGCGCCTACTTCCCATCGAAGTTCGGGAAGAAGCCGAGTGAATTGAGGTTCAAGCGCAACACTGCGCGGGATTAAACCCACATAGGCCTCGAGTTGTTGAGCAATCTGACCCGCCGCGAGTTTGAACGCCCGATATTGAAGCAGACGGCTAAAGAGCAGGTCACGTGCTTCAAGGTCTTCACTACTGAGTGAGGATTCCTCTTCATAATCAGGAAGCAAACGCGCTGCCTTCATATCCAATAGAGTTGCTGCTACGACGAGGAACTCACTGGTCCGTGAAAGATCAGGAAAGGCTCGCATATGCGCAATGAACTCATCGGTTACTTCAGCGAGCGCAACCTGAGTGATATCGAGCTTCTTCCGAGAGATCAATTGGAGCAGAAGGTCAAAAGGACCTTCGAAGACTTCAAGCGAGACTTGAAAATCGTCAAGTGCCGCTTGAGTCCCGTCATATTCAGGCGACATCTCCACGCGCGATGATCTCTCTGGCCAAACGTCGGTAGGAACGCGCGCCCGGGTGATTCGGCGCGTAGCTGGTAATTGGCACTGTCGCGACTGAAGCATCGGGGAACTTCACAGTACGCGCAATCCGTGTTGTGAAAACAAGGTCACCGAAGGCCTCGTCAAGTCGTTCCAAAACCTCACGCGAGTGCAAGGTGCGGGTATCGACCATCGTCGCAAGGATTCCATCGATCTTCAGGCGCGGATTAATTCGATCGCGCACTGTTTCAATGGTTTCGACCAGTAATGCGACACCGCGAAGAGCAAAAAACTCCGCTTCCATAGGAACAATTACACCGTGTGCCGCGGTCAAGGCATTGACGGTAAGTAATCCAAGCGAAGGCTGGCAGTCAATGAGAATTACGTCGTAATCATCGACGACTGGGCGAAGAACACGCGAGAGCGCTGATTCACGCGCAACCTCGTTAACCAGTTGAACTTCGGCGGCCGAAAGATCGATATTCGCAGGCACGATATCGAGGCCGGGAATTGAAGTGTGGCACAAGGCCTGATGAATATCTTCCTTCGGATTCATCAGGAGGTTATAGATTGTGTGTTCCAACTCCAGGGTATTGATGCCCAGACCAACAGATGCGGCACCTTGAGGATCAAAGTCAACAATAAGAACACGACGTCCATATTCAGCGAGCGACGCCGCAAGATTGATGGTTGTCGTTGTCTTTCCAACCCCACCTTTTTGATTACACATCGCAATAATGCGTGCGGGTCCATGCCCGGTCAGTGGTGCCGGGACGGGGAAATCATTTTCTTCGTTGGCAGGAAGATCCCCGGTAAGCGTTGGCTGAGATGGATTCGTCACGCCCTCCATCTTAGTGCATTGCTCCATACAATTCCGCCCTACCCCGCCTATCTTCTGCGCACACTTGTCTTATTGGGAGTCCGAGGCCGAGGTTGTGATATTACGTGGATCGAGCTGCGCGCGCGGATGGGCAGTTCGGTACATTTCTTTAAGGGTCGCGATCGTCACCTTGGTATAAATTTGCGTCGTTGAGACAGAGGAATGCCCAAGCAATTCCTGCACGTCGCGGATATTCGCTCCGCCTTCTAATAAATGTGTGGCAAAGGAATGCCGCAAGGTGTGTGGAGAAACGGGGACCTCGAGCTGCGCGCGAGTTGCCGCGCGTTGAATGATCTCCCAAGCAGACTGACGTGAAAGTGCGCCTCCCCTATTGTTCAGGAAGACGTTTGGAGACCCTTTCCCCTTTGAAGAAAAGAAAGGGCGCGCGCGCACGAGATAGGCTTCAAGAGCCTGTTTCGCCAAAGATCCCAAGGGAACAAGTCGCTCCTTACGTCCTTTTCCGAACAGGCGAATAATCGGAAGTTCTTCATTAAGGTCTAGGTCATCAATCGCCATTGAAACGGCCTCACTGACGCGGGCACCCGTTGCGTAAAGGGTCTCGAGCAGGGCTCGATCACGAAGAGAACGCGGATCATCTCCGCTGCCCGCTGCCTCGAGCAAGGCTTCCACTTGCTCGACTGTTAGAGCTTTTGGAAGGTGTTCGCCAACTTGAGGAACGCGAACGTGGGTGCTGGGGTCCTGAGTGCTGAGGCCTTCTCGAAGTGCGTATTTGTGGAAGGAACGAATTGCCGCTAATGCGCGCGCCACGGAGGACGGTGCTGCAGCATGTCCGTCTCTTGCCTCACTGAGTGACGCTAGAAAGTCTTCAATCGAACTCTCAGTGATCTGATCGCATTGTTCAATGCCGTGTGCTTCTTGGAAAGCACAATATTTTTGTACGTCACGCCGATAGTTGGAGACAGTATGCGGGGATGCACCCTTCTCTACACTCAGGAAAATGAGCCATTCTTCCTGAACACGCTCCATTTGTTTAGCCACGGGGTCATTGTATTTGTGCCCCACTGATTTGCCGCATATTCGCAGTTCGAGCGCGGCGAGCGGCTACACTTAACCCTGCAGGGAAGCCATCTTACCGATTGCCAGGAGGTCCAATCGTGCCCGCGTCTTGGAATGAGCTCGATAGCCGCGCTATTTCCACCGCTAAAATTCTTGCCGCTGATGCAGTTGAACGTGTCGGAAATGGACACCCGGGAGCAGCGATTTCTCTTGCTCCTGCGGCGTATGCGCTCTACCAGCATCACCTTCACCTTGACCCGTCAGACCCGCACTGGTTGGGCCGCGATCGTTTCATTCTTTCATCGGGCCACTCTTCACTGACTCAATACCTGCAGCTCTATCTTGCGGGAATGGGCGTCGAACTTGAGGATCTGAAAGCCCTGCGTACCGAAGGCGCACTCACTCCCGGTCACCCCGAGTTTGGGCATACCCCAGGAGTTGAGCTCACGACAGGACCGTTGGGTACCGGCCTTGCTTCTGCAGTTGGTTTCGCAATGGCGGAGCGTTTTACCCACGGTCTTCTCGATCCCGACACTCCTCATGGTCAGTCGATTTTTGATCACTGCGTGTATGTCATTGCCGGTGACGGCTGTCTTCAAGAAGGCGTTTCAGCGGAGGCTTCGTCACTTGCGGGAACACAAAAGCTCGGCAACCTCATTGTTTTATGGGACGATAACCGCATTTCGATCGAAGGCGACACTGATATCGCATTCAGCGAGGATGTTCTCAAGCGCTACGAGTCCTACGGCTGGCACACTCAGCGTGTGGACTGGTTGAGTGAGGATGGCTCTTACGTCGAAGACGTTCAGGCCTTGGATGAGGCTTTGGCAGCGGCACGTGACAACACTGAACAACCGTCAATCATCGCGCTTCGGACGATTATCGGATGGCCTACTCCCGAAAAATCTAATACCGGAGGAATCCACGGTGCCAAGCTCGGTGAAGAGGCACTTCGCGGTTTAAAGAGTGCATTGGGAGCCGATCCGGATGCTCACTTTGCCGTCGATGAAGAAGCCGTTGCACATTCTCGCAGGCAATTTGCCCAGCGTGCACAAACATTGCGTAACCAATGGGATCAGCGTTTCCAAGAGTGGAAGGAAACAAATCCGCAGCGAGCGGCTCTTCTCGAGCGCCTTCGGCACGGTGAACTTCCGGAAGGTTGGGAGAAGGCACTCCCCGAGTTCCCGGCGGGAAAGGCAATCGCAACCCGCTCGGCCTCGGGAAAGGTACTGAACGCTATCGCACCGGTGCTTCCTGAACTTTGGGGTGGCTCCGCTGACCTCGGTGGGTCAAACAACACTTTCCTCAACGGATTCACGTCATTCCTCCCGGAAGGAACCTACTCACGTTCCTTTGAAGCTGATCCATACGGCCGTAACCTCCACTTTGGTATTCGCGAATTTGCGATGGCCTGCGCGATGAACGGTATCGCGGCTGATGGTCTCACCCGTGTGTATGGTGGTACTTTCTTCGTGTTCTCGGACTTCATGCGCGGCGCGGTCCGCCTTGCCGCTCTCATGGACCTTCCGGTCACCTATGTTTGGACGCATGATTCGATCGGTGTTGGCGAAGATGGACCTACACACCAGCCAATCGAACATCTTGCTTCCTACCGTGCGATTCCGAATCTTGCAGTGATTCGTCCTGCGGATGCTGCTGAGACCGTCCAGGCATGGAAGAACATTCTCGAGCAGCATCATCCCGCTGCATTGGTCTTAAGCCGACAGAATCTACCTAATCCCGCCCGTGGCGAAGGAAACGAGCTTGCTGATGCTCAAGGTGTTGCTCGCGGTGCCTACATTCTTGCCGATTGTGAAGGCACTCCCGAGGTTATTTTGATGGCTACGGGTTCAGAGGTAGCGCCTACTGTGGAGGCTCATCGCCTGTTGAAGGCTGAGGGAATTGCTTCGCGCGTGGTCTCGGTTCCGTGCTTTGAGTGGTTTGAGAGCCAGGACGAGGCCTACCGTGAGTCGGTCCTCCCCTCGGCGGTTCGCGCCCGTGTGGCTGTCGAGGCCGGGATTGCACTTCCTTGGTACCGCTGGGTTGGCGAGGCCGGACGGATCGTCTCCCTCGAGCACTTTGGCGAGTCTGTGGACGGTGCCCGGCTCTTTGAGAAGTACGGATTCACGCCTGAGAACATCGCGGCACAGGCGCGCGAAAGTATCGCTGTCGCTCGCTGAGTACGCCATCCTACTGATTGGGAAAAAGGATCCCCAGTAGGTGACCTAAATACGGCGCAAGAACACTGGCTGCCCAGATCATCGTAATGATGACGTAGGGTAGCCAGTGTTCCTTTGTAATAGCAATAAATTCGCGGATAAACGCTGTTGGAAAGTAATATCCAGCTGTCTTCGAACCGATGCCGTCACCCTTAAGTCCAACTTTTGAAGCATAGAGTGCCGTGCGGAAAACATGGTAGTCAGAGGTGACAAAGGCGCAGCGGTATGTTCCTAACCCTTGTGCATCCAGAAGATGCTTGGCGAAAAGAAGATTTTCCATGGTTGTCGTCGAGCGATCTTCAAGAAGAATTGAGTCCTGCGGGATACCGTTCGCAGTTAAATAGCGGCACATGGCTTCAGCTTCGGAAATGAGCTCATCGCTCCCCTGCCCACCCGAGGGAACAAGGATCGCACGTGCGCCCTGCGCTTTCCAAAGCTCTACAGCTTTATCGATTCGTCCTTTGAGCAGGGGTGTCGGCTCCTCTCCCCTGAGTCCAGCACCATGAATGATGATGTAATCAAAGACGCGTTTCCGGGGAAGCTTGCGGTAGAACCAGGAATAAAGCAATAGCGCAACAAAGCTGAAGAAAAACCACATGCCCAAAACACAAACCAACGCGGCAAGGGATAGCGCAACACTTGATCCCCTGAAGCGACCGAGCACAAGCGGAAGGCCAACAAGCCACGCGATGATCGCCACAGCAAGCAGAAGCGGGAGCAAAGTAGGTAAAGAAACGCCTTCGCGCCTCATCACACGAACACCGTTAACAACCAAGAAAATGATGGTCACGATAGGTGCTAACGGAATAAGTAAAACAAGGAACAGGGTCAGACTTGAGCTATACGAATAAAGGAAGACGACACCAATAAGACTGAGAACAAGAAGAAGGAAGAAGATCGCGTTCTTAAACTGCCGAGGTTCCCTGTGATAGGACCAAGCGAAAAGAGATCCCCAAAGAACGACAGGGAACCAGATGACAAGTTCTTCTACAAGGACGCTGAGCATAGTTTCATGCTACTCCGGTGTAAATACACAAACGCCGCGCTTTCCAAAAGCGCGGCGTTAAAAGACTTCCGTTCAGGAGGTAAACTTCATCAGCACTCCCATGCCGATGATGCTCACGACCCAAATCAGGAGGATTGCCAAAGTAATTCGATTGAGGTTCCGTTCTGCGACACCAGAAGAACCGGCAGAAGAAGAAATTCCGCCACCGAACATATCGGAAAGGCCGCCACCCTTACCCTTGTGCATCAGAATCGTTAGGGTCAGCAAAATGCTGGTCAGAGTGATGATCACGGTGAGTGTAATGTTCAGTGCCGCCACGTTCGATTTTCCGATTCTTTCAGAGACTTCAACGATTTGTAGTCTAGCGAATAATGCCTAGGTAAGGCCAACTGGGCACCGAAGTGTTGCGTACTTCGGTGCCCAGAGCCTTTAAAGGATCACAGCTCCTGGAAGCGAGCCATCGCAGCGAAGGAGTCTGCCTTCAGCGATGCGCCACCAACAAGTGCGCCATCAACATCGGGCTGGCTCATGAGCTCCTTGATGTTTCCGGGCTTTGCCGAGCCGCCGTAGAGAATACGGGTGGAGTCAGCAGTCGCGTCGCCATAGTCGGCGCGCAGTGCCTCGCGGATTGCACCGCAAACTTCCTGTGCGTCGTCTGCAGTTGCGGTCTCTCCAGTGCCGATTGCCCAAATGGGTTCGTAGGCGATAACAATCTTCGCGACCTCGTCGGCAGTGAAGCCTTCGAGTGCTGCGCGAACCTGACCAAGAACGAACTCGACATGGGTTCCAGCTTTACGAACCTCAAGGGCCTCGCCACAGCACAGGATTGGGGTCATGCCAGCATCAAATGCCTTGCGAGCCTTTTGGCCAACAAGCTGATCGGACTCGCTGTGGTACTCACGACGCTCGGAGTGGCCAACGACCACGTAGCTGCAGCCGAGCTTGGTCAGCATCTCAGAGGAGATCTCACCGGTGAATGCACCGTTGTCGTGGACAGAGATGTCCTGTGCGCCGTACTTAATCTGAAGATCATCAGCGTCAACAACGGTCTGCACGGTACGAAGATCGGTGAAGGGAGGAATCACCAGGACCTCGCAACGCGAGTAGTCAAAGTTGTGATCAGAAAGTTCCATGGCCAAGCCCTGGACCAGGTGATTTGCCTCGAGGTGATCGAGGTTCATCTTCCAGTTACCTGCCATCAAAGGGGTACGTGTCATTGTTCAGTCCTCCAGTACTGCAATACCGGGCAGAACCTTACCCTCGAGCAGCTCGAGAGAGGCGCCACCACCGGTAGAAATGTGAGAGAAAGTAGATTCGTCAAAGCCGAGGTTACGAACGGCAGATGCGGAGTCTCCACCACCAATGACGGTGAACGCGGTTCCTTCGCTCATTGCACGTGCGACTGCCTTTGTCCCCTCTGCGAATGCGGGGAACTCGAAGACGCCCATGGGGCCGTTCCACACAACGGTCTTTGCAGAAGCAATTGCTTGAGAGAAAATCTCTTGGGTCTTCGGACCAATATCGAGGCCCATCTGATCCGCGGGAATCGCATCAGCACTGACAACGGTTGCGGGTGCGTCTGCTGCAAATTCAGGCGCAACGATGGTGTCGACGGGCAGAAGAAGCTCGACACCATTCTTCGCGGCGGTCTCCATGTAGCCCTGAACCGTGGGAATCTGATCCGCTTCGAGAAGAGACTTACCAACTTCGTAGCCCTTTGCAGCCAAGAAGGTGTAAGCCATGCCGCCGCCGATAATCAGCTTGTCAGCCTTGGACAGCAGGTTCGCAATAACTCCGAGCTTGTCTGAAACCTTAGAACCACCGAGGACGACGACGTAGGGACGCTCGGGATCATTAACGGCCTTGCCCAAGGACTCGATTTCCTTGACAACAAGAAGACCAGCGGCGCTAGGAAGAAGCTTGGCAACATCGTAAACCGAAGCCTGCTTGCGGTGAACCACACCGAAACCATCGGACACAAAAGCATCGGCAAGAGAAGCGAGCTGTGCAGCGAAGGCTTCGCGCTCTGCATCGTCCTTCGAGGTTTCTGCAGCGTTGAAGCGAACGTTCTCAAGAAGAACGATCTCACCGGGCTTTGCAGCCTCGACAGCAGCGTGTGCTCCTTCACCGACGGTGTCGGGAGCAAGAGTGACCTTGACGCCGGTCAGCTCTGCAAGGCGGTGGGCAACGGGTGCGAGCGAAAATGCGGGATTGACTTGGCCCTTAGGACGTCCTAGGTGAGCGGCAATGATGACCTTTGCACCTGCATCCAAAAGAAGCTTGATCGTCGGAAGTGCCGCGCGAATACGGCCGTCATCGGTAATGTTCTGGTCAGCATCGAGGGGAACATTGAAGTCCGAACGAAGTAGAACGCTCTTACCGGAAAGATCACCCAGGCTATCAATTGTCCTCATGGGATTCTCCTTAAATTAACGAAAAATTGAGAGGCTAGCGAACTGGGCCCGCATACGCTTTCACGTACACGGGCCCAGTAACTAGCAGATCATGCTCTATGCGAGGATCAGGCCAGCTTGGAGCCAACCAGCGAGGTCAGGCGAACGAGAGCGTTCGAGTAGCCCCACTCGTTGTCGTACCAAGAGAGAACCTTCACCAGGTTGCCGATGACCTTGGTCTCGGTTGCATCGAAGATCGAGGTGTGGGGGTTGCCCACGATGTCGGTCGAAACGATCGGATCTTCGGTGTACTCGAGAACGCCCTTGAGCTCGCCCTCAGCAGCGGCCTTGACGGCAGCCTGGATAGCCTCAACCGAGACCTCCTTGCTGGCGACAAAGGTCAGGTCGGTCAGGGAACCGGTCGGGGTGGGAACGCGGACTGCAAGTCCGTCGAACTTACCCTTGAGCTCGGGTAGAACCAGAGCAACAGCCTGAGCCGCACCGGTCTTGGTGGGGATCATGTTGAGGGCTGCTGCGCGTGCACGACGCAGATCCTTGTGGGGGGCGTCGAGGACGCGCTGGTCGCCGGTGTAGGAGTGGATGGTGGTCATGATGCCACGCTCAATACCGAAGTTCTCGTGGAGAACCTTGGCCAGAGGAGCAAGGCAGTTGGTGGTGCACGAAGCATTGGAGATGATGTTCATGGTGGCGGGATCGTAATCGCCATCGTTCACGCCCATAACGAAGGTGCCGTCAACGTTCTTTGCAGGCGCCGAAATGACAACCTTCTTTGCGCCGGCTGCGATGTGTGCAGCTGCCTTCTCACCATCGGTGAAGAAACCGGTGGATTCGACGACAACCTCAACACCGAGCTCGCCCCAAGGCAGATCGGCAGGATCGCGCTGTGCGAGAACCTTGATGTGCTTTCCGTCAACGATGATGCCCTCATCGTCGTAGGAAACCTCACCATTGAAGCGACCCGTGATCGAGTCGTACTTCAGCAGGTGTGCCAGAGTCTTATTGTCGGTCAGATCGTTAACTGCAACGACCTCGAGGTCTGCGCCCTGCTCAATTGCAGCGCGGAAGAAGTTACGACCGATGCGGCCAAAGCCGTTAATGCCAACGCGGGTGGTCACTGTTGTCCTCCTGCTTGTGCCCCCTGCGGGACACGCTTTCTGTATGAACCATGAAGATGCGGTTTGCATCTATGGCCCGCAGTTCTCTGCGGTTCCAGTACTCCTAATCTACACCCTCCCCGCCTCAGATGAGGGTGAACTAAGTCCTTCTCACCGCATTATGCTGAAAGAGAGATTTCAGTCACCGTCGAGCATGTCCAAAGTCAAGGCAGATTCAGTATCGGGAATGCCCCGTTCATGCGCAACCTTATCGGCCATAGCTAAAAGACGGCGAATACGACCTGCAACCGCGTCCTTTGTCAGCGGCGGATCGGTATGCTTGCCGAGCTCTTCAAGGGAAGCCTGCTTGTACTGAATACGCAACTCCCCCGCCTGTCTGAGGTGATCTGGAACATCGTCGCCCAAAATCGCAAATGCCCGCTCAACTCGCGCTCCGGCCGCCACCGCGGCACGAGCACTACGACGGAGGTTAGCATCGTCAAAGTTTGCTAAGCGGTTAGCTGAACCCCGGGCCTCGCGACGCTCACGCCTCTGCTCCCAGGCAACATGAGTAGCAGGTGCACCTAGCGCACGGATAAGCGCACTAATCGCCTCGGAATCACGAGCGGTGACGCGATCAGATCCGCGCACTTCCTTTGAACGAACGGTAGCCCCGAGCTTACGTGCGAGTCCCACCATCGCGAGTGCAACCTCTGGTCCCGGGCATGTAATTTCCAAAGATGAGGAACGACCAGGCTCGAGAAGAGAACCGCGGGCAAGAAATGCGCCGCGCCATACAGCCGCGGCTTCATCTTTCCCGGAAGCAACCAGGGTCGCAGGGAGCCCGCGCACTGGCCTTCCAGCCCCATCGACGAGGCCGGTGAGTCGAGCAAGTTCATCTGCTCGGTGCACGACACGTACGACGTAGCGCTTTCCTCGCCGTAACGACGAACCTGAAACTACAACGACAAAGGACTCAACGTTGTACAAGCTGGTCAGGAATGCGCGAAGACGGCGTACGGCTACGGAAGAATCTAATTCCGCTTCAATAAGGATCCGACCACCCACGAGGTGTAGGCCACCTGAGAAACGAAGAATCGCACATACCTCCGCGGCCATCGCAGATTGCGAGGGAACCGCGCTACGCGCTAATTCATCTTTCATATCCGATGTGAGGGACACCTTGTCTCCTTATGTCAGGGTGCACGGGAACGAGGAAGATTTTACGGGAGCCAGGTTTCGCTGCGACCAACTTCGCCAAGAAAACCATCAAAAGCATCACGTAATGCTGCAGCAAGTCGTAAAGGATCATGATGGGCTTCACCATCACCAGTACGAACCTGGCGCAAAAGTACACGCGCGCCTAGAGCATCGGCAGCCTCGGCAAGATCATCAATATCGTCAGTTGTTGTCGGATCAGCGATCACTACATCCAGTTTGAAACTGGGAGCGTATTGAGCGATCGCTCGGACGTGATCAGCGGTTGTCATTGATTCTGTTTCGCCGCGTTGACGTTCAAGGTTCAAAATGAGTGCGCGGTGAGCTTCGGTCGTCACAAGTGCACGATGAAGATCAGGAACCAGTAAGTGCGGAATTACCGAGGTGTACCAAGAACCAGGGCCGAGAACAACCCAATCCGCTTCAGAGATTGCATCGGTGACTGCCGCTGGAACTCTTGGTTCTTCTGGGCTGAGGTGTACTGCCTCAACATCACCCGGTGCAATTGCGACCTTAGATTGCCCTTTAACGGTGTAGTGCCGGCCGTTATCATTCATATCCGCTTCAATACTCAGCGGGTCTATCGACATCGGGAGAACACGCCCCTGCGCTCCCAAGAGACGGCCAACAAAATCGAGGCCTTCTACCGGGTCGTCAAGAAGCTGCCACAATCCAGCAATCACAATATTGCCGACTGCATGACCATCCATCGGACCACTGGTCTTTAAGCGCATCTGGAAGACATCTCGCCAGGTCAAACCCCACTCAGTTTCTTCGCATAAAGACGCTAAAGCCATGCGTAAATCGCCGGGGGGAAGAATCGGCATTTCTGCCCGAAGGCGGCCCGAAGACCCACCGTCATCAGCAACGGTGACCACGGCTGTGAGCTGACGCGTGATGTGTCGCAGTGCGCGAAGAGTAGCGGATAGCCCGTGTCCACCACCTAGAGCGACGACACGGTTATTCGATTCGCCGCGCTGCATCCACCCAGCAGCATCAACGTAGGTCATCGACTATTCCTTTCCCATATCGCGATGCATGATTCGCACATTGAAACCATGCTCGCGCAGCCTGCGGGCGATGAGCTCTGCGCTCGCCACTGAACGGTGCTTCCCGCCCGTACACCCAACTGCAATTGTTGTGTAACGCTTGAGTTCACCAATATACCCCTTCAGCATGGGTGCAAGAAGATCGGCGTAACCGACAACGAAGTCGCGGGCACCCGGCTGGGACAAGACGTAATCTGCAACGGGTTGGTCTTTACCCGTCAAATGACGCAATTCATCAACCCAGTAGGGGTTCTTTAAAAAGCGGACGTCAAGAACGTGGTCAGCATCCAAAGGGAGACCATGTTTGAAACCAAAGGATTCAACGGTGATTCGAAGCGGCACATCGCCAGCCTGAGCAATCACATCACGAATATGACGCGTTAGATCATGGACCGACATCCTGGACGTGTCAATGATCGTATCTGCGAAACGACGAAGAGGAGCAAGCGCGCGCTCTTCAGCTGTAATTCCATCAAGAAGAGTTCCATCTCCCTGAAGTGGGTGAGGGCGGCGATTTGATTCATAACGACGGACAAGAGTGTCCGTGGAGGCCTCAAGGAAGATGACACGATAAGCAACACCCAACTCTTTAAGCTGTTCAAGCGCGCGCGCAAAATCGGCGAAGAACTCACGCGAACGCACATCAACAACGACAGCCAGTCGATGGACTCCCCCACCATCGGGACTCATCATGCCGACCAGTGCTGGAAGCATTGCCGGTGGAAGATTGTCCACGACGTACCAATCAAGATCCTCAAGTGCACGCGCAGCACCGGTACGTCCTGCTCCTGAGCGCCCGGTAATGATCACGACCTCGTTGCCGCCCTCATCGGGAGTGTCGGGGGCAATCTGATCGAGAAGTGGGATGCCTCCGGGGACGGTTTCCTGCGAAGTGTCGGGTGGGATGGGAGTTTCGCTCATACCCCTATGGTGCCATTGATCAGCGAATCTTTCCCGGTTTTACCCCAGACAGTTTGGCGCTACGACGAAAGCGGAGAATCCGGATTGAGCGCCTGCCAAATAACGCTTCCCAAGGAGGGGCCAATCCCATTCACTTCTGCGATTTGTTCAGGTGTAGATTCACGAATTTTCTTGACAGAACCGAAGTGGCGTAAGAGCGCTTTCTGGCGTGAAGGACCAACTCCTGCAATTCCATCCAGTACCGAGCGCTGCTGATTCTTCGCACGCCGTTTCCTATGCGCTATGATGGCGAATCGATGGGATTCATCTCTTAGATACTGAAGCATATAGAGAGCTGCAGAGGTACGCGGGAAGATCAGTGGGAATTCCTCGCCGGGAATCCACACTTCTTCGAGCCTCTTTGCAAGGCCGATCAGGGGAATATCAATTCCCATTGAGTCCAAAGCATCGCGGGCAGCATTAACCTGAGGCAAACCACCGTCAACGACTACTAAATCTGGTCGATAGGAAAAGCGCCGTGGCCGTCCGTTAGCATCAACCGGACCGGATTCAAAGGCGATACCTTCCTCATCTTCACCGTCTTCGCCATTTTCTTCAGCGAGAAGCCTACGGAATCGGCGGCGAAGGACCTCGTCCATCGCCGATGTATCGTCAGGAGTCCCTTCACCATTTTCACCGTGAATATTGAAGTGGCGATACGCGTCCTTCCTTGGTACTCCATCTTCAAAGACAACCATTGAACCGACCTGAAGCTGGCCCTGAGTGTGCGAGATGTCGTAGCACTCGATGCGCAAAGGAGATGCGGGAAGATCAAGGTATTCAGCAAGCTCGTCCAGCGCCTGACCGCGTTGGGCAAGATCGCCACTTCGACGAGTCTTATGCAGAAGCAACGCCTGCTTGGCATTTTCTTTAACGGTCTCCAGAAGCTGAGCCTTCGGACCACGTTTGGGGACATGAATGTCAACCGCCGCTCCCCTTTTTTCTGAGAGCCACTCGGCGATTGTGCCCCTTTCAGTAGGCATCACACTCACCAAAATCTCACGCGGAACCGCACGAGTCGGCGTATGAATGACATCATCGACTGATACTGCCTGAGCCTGTTCAATGCGTCGTTTTCGCCCCTCTGGAACATCCGGTAGTTCGGAATAGATCTGTTCGAAGAGCCTGGCCATGAGTTCAGCTTCGCTGGCATCATCATCGCGTGAAACTACCCATCCTCGAGTGCCACGAATACGACCACCACGAACGTGGAAAACATGTACCGCGGCGTCAAGCTCATCGCTCACTAAGGCAAAAATATCGGCGTCAGTTCCATCGTTTAAAACCATCGTGTTGCGTTCAAGAACCGTCTCTAGTGCACGCAAATCATCACGTTTCTTTGCGGCTGTTTCAAAATCGAGCTCAGCACTTGCTTGCCGCATTTCCGACTCGACTTGACGCAGGATAGGGCTTGCCTTTCCTTCAAGAAAGTCGCACATCGACTGAGCTAAAGCGCGATGTTGCGCTTGAGAAGTACGACCAACGCACGGCGCCGAACACTTGTCAATGTACCCAAGGAGGCATGGACGTCCTTGAGCTTGAGCGCGGCGGAATACCCCGGCAGAACAGGTTCGAACGGGGAATACACGGATGAGGAGTTCAATGGTGTCGCGGATAGCCCAGACTTTCGTATACGGACCAAAGTAACGTGTGTCTTTCTTACGTGCTTCCCGGGTGACCTGAACGCGTGGAAAACGCTCCCCCATGCTCACAGCGAGATACGGATAGGATTTGTCATCCTTGAACATCACGTTGAAACGCGGATTGAATTCCTTGATCCACGTGAACTCAAGGGTGAGCGCTTCAATCTCGTTACGTACAACAGTCCACTGCACCGAGGCCGCGGTCGTCACCATTTTCTGGGTACGCGGATGAAGATTGGCAAGGTCTTGAAAGTAATTAGTCAGACGCGCTCGAAGGTTCTTAGCTTTTCCAACATAGATGACTACACCCTGTTCATCGCGAAACCTATAGACCCCTGGGTCTGTCGGGATCTCGCTTGTTTTCGGTCGATAAGTCGAAGGATCAGCCACGCACCTAGCCTAACCGCGCTATCAATGTGATGCTTGCTCTGCATGGCATTAGAAAACTTTTGGTCTGAGGTTTATCATTTCTTGAAGGTATCGCTGTGGAAAGGTTTGCCATGTTTACCCAGGCTCAAGAGGTTATCGACTTCATTGAAAAGGAAGAAATTGCGTACATCGACGTACGTTTCTGCGACCTTCCAGGAGTCCAACAGCACTTCACTATTCCCGCCAGCGAGCTTCAAGCTTCGGTCCTCAAAGATGGACTGATGTTCGACGGCTCGTCGGTTCGCGGCTTCACACAGATTCACGAATCAGACATGAAGCTGATTCCAGATATTACGTCAGCCTTCGTCGACCCTTTCCGCGCTAATAAGACACTCGTCATCATTTTTTCCATCGTCGACCCATTCACTGATGAGCCTTTCTCACGCGACCCTCGACAAGTTGCCGCGAAGGCCGAGGCCTACCTGCGCTCCACTGGCATCGCAGACACCTGTTACATCGGCGCAGAGGCAGAGTTTTTCGTCTTCAACGATGTGCGTTACCAAGTAAGCCCTCAATCGACCTTCTACGCACTTGACTCTGACGAGGCCTACTGGAACACAGGACGCACAGAGGAAGGTGGGAATCTGGGATATAAAGTCGCACCTAAGGGCGGTTATTTCCCCGTCTCCCCCAGCGATGACTTCACCGATCTTCGCGATGAGATGTCTAATCTCCTGACCGAGGTTGGACTGAAGCTTGAGCGTGCACATCACGAGGTCGGCTCGGGCGGCCAGCAGGAGATCAACTACCGCTTCGATACCTTAACAACTGCCGCAGACGACATGATGAAGTTTAAGTACGTCATTAAGAACGCTGCGCGTGCTGCGGGGCTGTCGGCGACCTTCATGCCCAAGCCGCTATTTGGTGATAACGGTTCTGGAATGCACACGCACCTTTCCCTATGGAAAGACGGCGAGCCTCTCTTCTATGACGAACGAGGCTACGGTTCTCTTTCCGATACCGCCCGCTGGTTCATTGGTGGGCTTTTGGAGCACGCGCCTGCATTGCTTGCCTTCACAAACCCTTCGGTCAATTCCTTCCGCCGGCTTGTACCCGGCTTTGAGGCGCCGATTAACCTGGTCTATTCGGCACGTAACCGCAGCGCCTGTATTCGCATTCCCGTAACTGGTACTTCGCCTGCCGCGAAACGGGTCGAATACCGCGTTCCTGATCCCAGCGCGAACCCCTACTTATCTTTCTCTGCCTGTCTCATGGCGGGTATCGACGGGATCAAACGCCGTATCGAACCAGCCGCACCCATTGATAAGGACCTCTACGAACTTCCGAGCGCTGACTACGACTCCATTGCGAAGCTTCCCTCCAGTTTGGAAGCGGCTCTTGAGGCACTTCGTCATGACTATGAATTCCTCACCGAGGGAGACGTCTTTACTGAAGACCTGATCGAAACCTGGATTAACTATAAAGAAACGGTGGAGATTGCCCCAATGCGCGCCTACCCGCATCCTTACGAATTTCAGCTGTATTACGATCTGTGAGCTAGATAGCCGCCATTAGACGCTATATTCATAGTGTCTGCTCGTGTAACTGCAGGTCCGAAACGGAGACATCATGAAACGCATGCGTGACGGTTCGTATACGATCAAGCCGAAATTCAAGCTCTCTTCGCACGAGCTGCTCCCCGACCTGCTCGCTGCACGAGCCTCTGCCCATCCGGATCAGGTCGTCATCGAGACACGTTCCTCCGTTGGTGCAACCCGTAATATCACTGCTACAGAACTTCAACGTCAGGTTGAGTACATCTCCTGTGGACTTGTCGGCCTTGGTATTGAAGCGGGAGACTCGGTCGCGATTCTCGCTTCCACATCCATGGAATGGCTACTGCTAGACCTTTCTCTTCTCTCGATTGGTGCTGTTACGGTCCCAATCTATGAGTCTGATTCGGCCGCACAGATCCACCACATCCTCGAAGATGCCCATGTCGTTCAAGTGTTTACTGCGACGACACAACAGGCAGAACTAGTTCGAAGTGTCGCCCCCACTTTCACACGTTCCATCGACAGTTTCGATCAGGGAGCATTGCGAACCATCGCTCGCGCTGCCAAACATGTGTCGATAGACGACGTTAAAACTCGCCGTTCGTCACTGGACTCTTCATCGATCGCAACAATTATCTATACCTCCGGAACTACCGGAGTTCCCAAGGGAGTTGTTCTCACCCACGCAAACTTCCTGGCGACGATTGCGGGCGCACGTCAGGTTGTTGGCGATATCATTGACTCTCCTGATACACGTCTGCTCCTCTTCCTTCCGGTCGCACATGTTCTTGCACGCCTCGTGATGCACCTCGTGCTTTCTGGAGCGGGTGTCCTTGGATTCTCGCCAAATATTAAGAATCTCCTCCCCGACATTCAGGCTTTCAAGCCCTCTGTTCTGCTTGTTGTACCGCGTGTGCTCGAAAAGGTCTACAACGCCGCTTCCGCGAAAGCCGGGGGCGGAATCAAAGGCAAGATGTTCGCATGGAGCGCCAAGCAGGCGCGCACATATGCACTTGCGCAAGAACGTACTTTCGGGCCTTCCCTACTGAAGAAGGCACGCCACGGCATTGCCGATGCACTTGTTCTAAAGAAAATCCGTTCCATTCTTGGCCCGAATCTTCGCTACATCGTTTCCGGTGGGGCTCCTTTAGCCACCGACCTTGCCCAGTTCTACGCGGGCATGGGTATCACACTTCTCCAGGGGTACGGTCTCTCCGAGACAACCGGACCGATTGCTGTTCAGCATGTTGGAAAGAACCCCGTAGGCACTGTGGGCCTGCCGCTTCCGGGAAACTTCATCAAGATCGCAAAAGACGGAGAAATCCTCGTCAAAGGCCTTTCAGTCATGCCCGGCTACTACCACTTGCCTGAGCAAACTCACCAGGTTATGCCCGATGGCGAGTGGTTCCATACCGGTGATTTAGGGTCTATCTCAAAGAGCGGCCAGCTTTCAATTACCGGACGAAAGAAAGAACTCATCGTCACCGCAGGTGGCAAAAATGTCTCTCCTGAGGTTTTGGAAGATTCACTGGCAACTCACCCCTTAATTGCAAACGTCATTGTTGTTGGCGACCAGCGGCCATTTATCGGTGCGCTCTTTACCCTTGACACTGAGATGCTTCCAGATTGGCTGCGTAAGCACGGACTTCCCCGTTGCTCGCCACTCGAGGCCGCCCAGCTTCCCGAAGTACAAGCTTCACTCCAACGCGCAGTAGACCGCGCCAACAAGGCAGTCTCTCGCGCGGAGTCCATTCGCAAATTCCGAATCATTGATGCGAGCTTCACTGTCGAAAACGGCTACGTGACTCCCTCGATGAAGCTTCGTCGTGGAAAAGTACTGCATGATTTCGCAGATGAAGTCGACGAACTTTACGGTGGTCCAGTTGAATCTGCCCCGGCAAAGCGCCGGCGCTTCTTCCGACGTGCGCGATAGACGCTGAACTCAATTCAACCGAAAGGGATACTCATGACAGTACGCAGGCTTGCTGATGGCTCTTGGGAAGCGATTGCAACTCGCGAGGCGAGCCCCGAGATGAATCTGCCATCGATGCTGCGCCTGCGAGCTCAAGAGCATCCTGGGCAGGTCGCAATCGAGCGTCGCTCACCTGTAGGCACTTGGCGACCGGTTACCATCGATCAATTCCTTTCGGATGTTGATTCGATTGCTCGAGGCCTCATCGCCCTGGGGCTCGAAGCAGGTGAGCACCTTGCGATTTTGGCGCCCACATCGTACGAGTGGGCTCTCATTGACGTTGCCGCTCTGTCCTGCGGTGCGTTCACCGTCCCGATCTACGAAACTGATTCTGCCGTCCAAATTGAGCACATCCTCAAGGACGCAGATATCCGCATTGTCATTACCGCGACGACTCAGCAGGCCGAACTTGTTCAGTCCGTCAAGACAGATTCGGTTCGTCATCTCCTCTCGCTTGATAAGGGAGCTCAGCGAGAGCTTGCCCAAGCCGGACTCGACGTTCCAATCGAAGAAGTGCGCCTGCGGACCGAGGCCGTCAACCTTGAGGATGAAGCCACTATTATTTACACCTCCGGAACCACAGGGGTCCCCAAAGGCGTTGTACTCACACATGGGAACTTCATCAGCCCCATGCTTCAGGCCTACGATTTTCTTCCCCTTCTCATCAATGACCCGCGCTCTCGTTCGCTGCTATTTTTGCCCGTGGCTCACGTACTTGCACGCTTTGTCATGTACTGCTTGCTCTCGGGACAGGGAGTTGTCGCCTTTTCGCCAGATACACGCAACCTGGTTGATGATATTGCGACCTTCAAGCCCTCAATGCTTCTGGTTGTCCCACGCGTCTTGGAGAAGGTCTATAACGCGGCATCAGCCAAGGCCGGCGGCGGTTTCAAGGGGCGAATGTTTTCCTGGGCAGCAAAGCAAGCACGCGCCCTTTCGGAATCGCGCGCCTATGTGGATACTCCTCTTCCCGAGTCTTTAGTTGCTGGTCCCCTACCAGACACCACGCCCGTGCCCGATGCCTCGGCAATTCCATCTCCCGGTCCCTCCGCGCTATTAAAGATTCGCGGCCGTGTTGCTGACGCATTGGTTCTGTCGAAGGTCAAGGCAATTCTTGGACCAAACCTTCATACGATCATTTCTGGAGGCGCTCCCCTCGCCCTCGACCTTGCAAACTTCTACCGAGGCCTCGGACTGACCCTGCTCCAGGGATACGGACTCTCCGAGACCACCGGTCCCATCAGCGTCGAAATCCCCCAGGATTTCCCGCCGGATAGTGTTGGTTTCGTATGGCCCGGTAACCAGGCGAAACTGGCCAGCGATGGGGAACTTTTAGTCCGCGGAATTTCTGTTTCCCGCGGTTACCATAACCTTCCCGAGGCCACTGCCGAGGCCTTTGTCGATGGCTGGTTTAAGACCGGGGATCTTGCCTCGATTGATGACCGAGGCCACATCCGTATTACTGGGCGCAAAAAGGAGCTCATTGTCACCGCAGGTGGGAAGAATGTCTCTCCTGAAATTTTGGAAGATGCCCTCTCAACCCATCCGTTGATTGCAAATATCATTGTTGTCGGTGACAATCGCCCATATATCGGGGCGCTGATTTCGCTCGACACGGAAATGCTTCCAGAATGGCTGCGCGCCCACGGACAACCTGTCGTCGATGCGGCTCAGGCTGCAGAGCTACCCGCAGTGCGTGAGTCTCTAGAACGGGCAATTGCGCGGGCAAATAAGCAAGTTTCACGGGCCGAATCAATCCGTCGCTACCGCATTGTGAACGCGGCCTTTACTGTTGAGAACGGGTATATGACACCATCATTAAAACTCAAGAGGCGCCGGGTTCTTGCTGATTTTGCGGATGAGGTTGAAGCGCTTTATGAATCGGGAACAACTCCCGAAGCACAGTAACCTCTGTCAAGATCACAGCGTTTGACTTTCTCAGGCAAAAGCACTGCTTTTCAATGTTGTGTGGGCTCCCCTTTCAGGAAGCCCACACAACTCTTTTCAGCTCAGCTTTTCAGCTCACATCAATTGCGCTGCTACTTTGATTACGCTCCAGGCTGCTGAGAGGCCTCGAAAATCTCCGCAAGGAACTGACCTGTGAATGATTCATGGACCTTGGCGACTTCTTCGGGGGTTCCTTCTGCAACGACAGTGCCGCCACCACTGCCCCCCTCAGGCCCCATGTCGATGACCCAGTCGGCACTCTTGATGACGTCAAGATTGTGCTCGATGACGATCACTGTATTGCCCTTATCGACCAGGCTCTGGAGAACGAGCAGGAGTTTGCGTATATCTTCAGTGTGCAGACCAGTAGTTGGCTCGTCTAGGACATACACCGTCCGCCCCGTCGACCGGCGTTGCAGCTCCGATGCGAGCTTGACGCGCTGCGCTTCCCCACCAGATAGAGTTGTCGCAGCTTGACCAAGTCGTACGTAGCCCAAACCAACTTCAACCAAGGTGTTCAGGTGACGGGCAATCCGCGAGATTGGAGCAAAGAACTCAGCGGCCTCGGCAATAGGCATATTGAGGACATCTGCGACGCTCTTACCTTTGTAGAGAATCTCCAAAGTCTCACGGTTGTACCGTGCACCATGGCAAACCTCGCAGGGGACGTAAACATCGGGAAGGAAGTTCATCTCAATCTTGAGGGTTCCATCTCCCTTACAGGACTCGCAGCGTCCCCCCTTCACGTTGAAGGAGAAACGCCCGGGACCATAACCGCGAAGCTTTGCCTCAGGGACTTCAGCAAAGAGCTTACGAATTTGATCCCAGACTCCCGTGTAGGTGGCCGGATTTGACCGCGGTGTGCGACCGATAGGCGATTGGTCGACATGCACGACCTTATCAAGGCCATCAGTTCCTACAACAGAACGATGGCGTCCGGGCACAAGACGTGCTCCGTTCAAACGGCTAGCCAAGGATCGATAAAGAATTTGATTGACCAGGGTAGATTTACCCGAGCCCGATACGCCTGTCACCGCTGTGAAAGTCGAAAGAGGGAAGGACACCGTAACGTCTTTGAGATTGTTTTCGCGCGCGCCCTTCACCGTAATCTGGCGCTTGGGATCACGCTCCCGACGAGACTGAGGGATAACAATCGAACGCTTTCCACTGAGATATTGACCGGTCAAAGAGCGTTTATTCTCTTTAAGTTCCTCAAGAGTTCCACTGTGAACGATCCAGCCACCGTTTTCACCGGCTCCCGGGCCCACATCAACGATCCAGTCAGCAGACTCGATCGTCTCTTCATCATGTTCGACAACGATCAGGGTATTTCCGAGGTCACGTAGGTGTTCCAAGGTCGCGATGAGCTTGCGGTTATCACGTTGGTGAAGACCAATCGAAGGTTCATCGAGGACATACAACACTCCGACAAGGCCGGAACCGATTTGGGTTGCCAAACGAATTCGTTGAGCCTCTCCTCCAGAAAGAGTTGCAGCTCCGCGGGAGAGCGTGAGATAAGACAGGCCAACATCGACCAGGAAGTTCAATCGCGCTTGAATTTCTGCAAGAATCGGGGCGGCGATGACAGAAAAACGTTCTTCCAAAGTAACACTGTCGAGGAAGTCTTTTGCATCGCTAATCGACAAATCCGAAAGCTGTGCGATTGAGAGATCACCGATAGTAACTGCTAAGACCTCGGGACGTAATCTGGCTCCTTGACACGCGCTACAGGGGACTTCACGCATGTACGAATCCATACGATCAAC
This sequence comes from Actinomyces sp. oral taxon 181, assembly GCF_018370895.1. Taxonomy (NCBI): domain Bacteria; kingdom Bacillati; phylum Actinomycetota; class Actinomycetes; order Actinomycetales; family Actinomycetaceae; genus Actinomyces; species Actinomyces sp. oral taxon 181. The sequence goes on along the minus strand of NZ_JAGYZL010000011.1, from coordinate 61,698 downwards.
GACCAGCTGTGATTCAGTCTCTTCTTTTTTACGCTGGATATAGGTGAGCGCGCCCTCGAAACCCGTCGTATACGAACGTTCCCGCCCCCAACGGTTACGGAATTTAACCTTTACTTCGTAGTTTCGACCGTTGAGGATTGCATCCTTAACCTTCTTGGGAAGATCTTTCCACGGTGTGTCCATGGAAAAACCGAGCTCTTTTGCCAAGGCTTCCAGAAGGTGTCGGTGATACTTGAAATTCGAGTTCCAAACAATGACGGCGCCTTGGTTGAGCGAGAGTTCCTCATCCGGCACGACAAGTTCAGGATCAACTTCAAGTTTCGAGCCCAAGCCCGAACACTCGGGGCACGCACCGTAGGGCGCGTTAAAGGAGAAAGTCCGCGGTTCGATTTCATCCAATGTCAAGGGATGGTCATTGGGGCACGAACGCTTTTCAGAGTATTTGCGTCGACGATCAGGATCTAACTCATCCAAATCAATGCAGTCAATGATCACCAAGCCGTCCGAAAGACGAAGTGCTGTTTCAACGGAGTCAGTCAATCGCTGACGGACACCCTCACGCACGACAAGACGGTCAACAACGACTTCAATCGTGTGCTTGAGCTTCTTCTCTAGCGGAGGGACATCTTCAAGTCGAAGTAATTGACCATCGACGATTGCTCGCACATAGCCAGAGGCCTTGAGTTCCTCGAGAAGGTCCTGATATTCCCCCTTGCGACCCCGAACAACAGGCGAAACGACCTGGAAGCGGGTTCCTTCAGGAAGCGAGCGAACACGGTCAACAATCTGCTGGGGAGTCTGAGCTTGGATACGGGCTCCACACACTGGACAGTGGGCTACCCCAGCACGCGCAAATAATAGACGCAAGTAGTCATGGATCTCGGTAATCGTGCCGACTGTCGAACGCGGATTACGCGAAGTAGATTTCTGGTCGATTGACACTGCTGGAGAGAGCCCCTCGATGAAATCAACATCAGGCTTATCCATCTGTCCTAAAAACTGACGCGCATATGAGGACAGCGATTCAACGTATCGTCTCTGGCCTTCTGCAAAAATCGTGTCAAAGGCAAGAGAGGACTTACCCGATCCCGATAAACCGGTGAAAACAATCATCGAGCCACGGGGAAGATCAAGGTCAACACCCTTGAGATTATGCTCGCGGGCACCACGGACAATTAACTGATCATGCACTCCACTAGTTTACGTGTTGACGCATTGCTTTGGTCGAACATGTGTTCTTTTATGCTTTGCTTCACGTTTAGTCTATGGAATGGCCCTCGGACTCTGCTTCGCGAAGCTTACCCATGTAGAGCACCCGCGAGAATGCCTCGATCACGAGGCCGGCAGCAAGTCCTGATCCGATAACCGCCAGCCACAACGGGGCCGAGGGCCATTGGAAGGCAAAGAAGGCTCGAGCAAAGGGAAGGAGAACACCTAAAACTCCCGCTACAGCCATAGCGCAGATCAAAACTATGCGCCACGGTACCAGCGGTCGTGCTGTGATCGACAAAAGCCACAGTCCCGCAATCAGAACCGTCATTGCGGCCGCGGTAGAACCGAGTACCGTGCCGTTGCCGACTGAAGAATAGACAGCAAGAGCCGCAACCCCCAGAACGATGCCACTGGGAATTGCCAGCGACAAAGTTCGAGACAGAAAACCCGGGACATAACGACGATTGTTGGGCCCTAAGGCAATGAAAAACGCAGGAACACCAATAGTCAGAGTGTCGACATACGTAAAATGCCGCGGCAAGAAAGGATACCGCCAGGCAAAAATTGCACTGAGAATGACAAAAAGTGTCGCGTAGGTCGTCTTAGCCAAGAAAAGCGACGACACGCGTTCCATATTGGCCATGATGCGACGCCCCTCGGCCAAAACACTGGGGAGCACCGAAAACTTTTGATCAACCAAAACCAACTGTGAAACGGCCTTGGTTGCTGCTGCGCCATTCCCCATCGCGATACCCAAATCAGCATCTTTGAGTGCGAGCGCGTCATTGACACCATCGCCCGTCATGGCAACACAGTGCTTCTGCGTTTGCAGAGCCTTAACCAACGCACGTTTCTGTTCGGGGGTAACACGTCCGAAAACATCTGTCGCCTCAACGATAGAGAGGAATTCAGCAGACGTTGGATCCTGAGGGAGATTCCGGGCGTCAAATGCGTGAGGAGCGTCGCCATTAGGTGAACGCAGTCCGACCTGTGCGGCTAGTGCGGCAACCGTAGTCGGACTATCACCCGAAATAATGCGTACACGCACACCTTGGCGGCGGAAGTAAGCGAGGGTTTCGGTAGCATCATCGCGCAAGTCTTCTTCCAAAACCAGGAGGGCGAGGGCGGATGGATTCGTCGGAAGGGTATGGTCTTCAATGGCCTCGTCATAGCGAACCACGACTAATACTCTCAAGCCCTCACTCGCATGCGAGCGAATATCAGCTCGAAGACTTGCGAGGTTCTCAACGTCGTCAATAAGCATCTCAGGGGCACCCATGACGATTGATGCACTATCTGTGACCCACGCCGCCCATTTGCGTTCAGAGGAGAAGGGAATAGTTCGGCACGGTCCAGTATCTTCCTGCGGAAGCTCTCCCCTATTGAGCAAATAGTCTTTGATCGCTCTTGCGGTTGCATTTGTTTCATCATCGTTGAGCGCCCACAGTGCACGGAACAGCTCATCTTCTCGCTGTCGATCGAGGATCTCCAAGGAACGCAATCGAATTCCACCGGTTGTGAGCGTGCCGGTTTTATCCAGACACAGTGCGTCAACGCGAGCCAGCACTTCAACTGCCGGAAGCTCCTGAACAAGAGCGCCTTTCCGCGCCAACGTCGCTGAACCGATCGCAAAGTTCATGGAAGTAAGAAGCACCAGTCCCTGTGGAATCATTCCGACAACGCTTGCAACAGCAAGAACCAATGCGTGTTGCCACGCGTAAGGGGTAGCTTCTCCTGCGATTCGCGTTTGCGACCAGAGTGTCAAAAGGATAATTGGAGGCAGGGCAATCGAGATAACGCGCAGAATCTTATTAATACCCTGTTGGATCTCAGAAGTGGCAAGAGAGAAAGTCCGCGCATGACGTGCAATCCCCTGCGCGTACAGATCCGAACCGACTGCTTGCACATGCATCACGCCAGAACCTGAAACGACGGATGTTCCGGCAAGAACACGATCACCGACCTGCTTAAGAACCGGGCGAGATTCACCAGTGAGCATCGATTCGTCAATTTCCAAACCGGAAACTTCTACGACCTCGCCGTCAGCCGCAATTTGATCGCCGAGTGAAAGCTCGACAATATCGTCGAGAACAATGCGTTGAACATCAATCTGCTCGGTGTGCCCATCGCGTCGGACCTTCGCCCGAGGGGCGTCGACGATTGCAAGATCGTCCAGTGTTTTCTTCGCACGAAGTTCGGAGAAAATTCCAATAACCGCGTTAATGATCATAATCGCACCGAAAACGGCATCCTGCCAGGATCCGAAGATGATCACAATGACCATTGCGATACTCAAGATCGCATTAAATAGTGTCAAGACATTTGCGCGGATTATCGATGCCAACGATCGCGACGAAGGGAGCTTAGTGATGTTCAGCTTGCCTGCTTTTTCGCGGGTCTTTACTTCGGCTCCAGTAAGTCCCTGAGTAAGGTTAGGAGCTTGTGCAGTAGAGGTCATCGGCCGTTACTCCTCGAGGAATCGCGCTTTGAATAAATGAGCGAGGCTAGAACTGTCATGATGAGTGTCCCTGCAATGACAGCAAGTGAGACCGGGATTCCAATTTCCGGAATTCCATGAATGGGCGCTCCCCCGTTAAGGAAGGGCAAGGAGCTTTCGTGGAGCGCATGAAGAATGAGCTTCACCCCGATGAAGCCCAAGATCACTGCAAGTCCGTAGTTGAGGAAAACGAGTTTTTCGAGAAGGCCATCGATTAGGAAGAAGAGTTGTCGTAGTCCGAGCAATGCAAAAGCATTGCACGCAAAGACCAAATACTCCTCTTGAGTAAGTCCAAGGATCGCAGGAATGGAGTCGAGCGCAAACATAAGATCCGCGGATCCAAGCGCCAGAACGACAAGGAACAAGGGGGTGATCGATGTGTGGCGGTTATGGCGGTAGAAGAAACGGTCTCCAATGTATCCATCGGTCACGGGAAGAATGCGCCGGACAAACCGGACAAACGCATTCTCTTGAATTTCCTCAACTTCTTCCTCTTCATCAGATGCGCCTTCGCGCGCCTGCGAATATGCCGTCCACAGTAGCCACGCGCCGAAGAAGAAGAACATCCAGGTAAAACGGTTGACTAAGGTAACACCGACGATGATGAAAAATGCTCTAAATATCAGGGCAAGGATGATTCCTGCAAGAAGTGCTTTCTGCTGAAACTCCCTTGGCACTTTGAAGGACGCCATGATGATGACGAAGACAAAAAGGTTATCCAGCGAAAGTGACCACTCCATCATGTAGCCGCTATAGAACTGGATCGCGTAGCTTGCTCCGTAGATCGCCCAAATCGCCAGGCCAAACAGCACTGCAAGAGCAACGTAACCCAGTGTCCACGCTGTTGCTTCTTTCATAGAAGGGGCATGAGGCTTACGCACGTGTCCAATGATGTCAGTGGAAATTAGGGCGATAACAGCGACGGCCAAGCCGATCCAGCCGAGGATATGTACGTCCACGAATGACCTTTCAGGCAGAGACTTGAGGTCTCTTCCCACCCAAAATTGGGCAGCAACACCGGGTATCTGGGAGATACCGCGTTGACGATGGTGCTCTTTTTGGGATTACTCCCCTCGCGACTAGCGTAACAAACGATTCCTCTCACATTCTCTGTCAGATCACAACTCGTTAAGAGCTTCACACGCAAGTGCTTTAAACTCAACAGAGTGAGTGTTCAAAATCGTGCAGCCCAAGTGTCCCGACTGCGTCGTCTGAAGGAGACCCTTTTCGGGTCGACCCAGGCACCTTTTGAACTGTCAGTCGTCCAATCCTGTGCTTTCGATACAACAAATCTCGCGCATACTGCCGGTGTTTCCAGACTTGCCGAATTGGGACGTCGCGAGGTTCGCGAACTCACACCACAGATATTGTCGTCAACCGATGATTTTTACTCTGAAGTACGTGATGCTTTAGAGCACCGGGCTTTGATCTGGTTGATTGGCCCTATTGACACTGAGCGGCTGAAAGAACTCGCAGGTCCATTGTTCGGCCTGTTCGTGAACGTCGGTGCAGAACACTCCCAGACGCAGACTGTCTTCGGGCTACGGGTCAGCGACGTTGTTCATCAGCTACTTCCCGATGCAAGCTTCAGGGCGGCATTAGAAGGAATGAATGCAACACGAACTCCGCACGGCCTCGCCCATAAAATTGAGGCAGCGGGGGTAAAGGTTTTCAAACGTTCCCTGATCACGCGAGTTCTCAAAGACCCACGTTTCTGGGTTTACGCGGTGGTCTTCGTGTACTCATCACTTCGAGCACTTCCAGTCGTCTTTGTCCCACAATTCCACGGCTCTGTGTTGGTCTTGTGGGCAATCGACGTACTGACCGCAATCCCGTATACCTGGGGAATTCTCGCGATGCTGACGGCGTCGAGACCATTGGAACGTTACACCGGGGCAATTGTCGCATTAGCAACGTTCATGGCGCCCTACGTATATTTCTGGGTACACGGACGCGGATACCCCGGCTCAGTCATCATCATCGTAGGCCTGATGATTGCGGCCTCTCTTGCTACTGAGGTTTGGCGCGGGATTCAGAACACGCGTCTTGTCAAGCGTTACTCCGCGTCACGAAATTCTTGAGGAATTCCCTGAATCGAACGCACAGCGCTCACAACAAGAATCCAGATCCCCGCAACCCACCAAATACCTGTAAGGATAAACGGGCGCAGGGGTGCATATGCGACAAGTATGGCCGTTGCTGCAACCCATACCAGTGCTGCGACGATGTTAAGAATACGCAAACGACCGACCCTGAAGGGGTGGACAAAAGCAATCGGAGCAACCGTAAGGATTGCCAAAATTACGGTCGCAATAAAGTTAAAAAGAGCTCCGGTTTGGAAAATCCACATAATGGCTGCAACCACGTTCCATGCCGCCGGAAAACCCATAAAGTAGTGATCTGGTGTCTTCAAGGAAACATTGCAGTAACAGAATATTGAGGAGAGACAGACAATTAAAGCGGCTGCGATGCCTAGCCCGCGGGATCCGAACGGCAGATAGAAGACCATAAACAGTGCCGGAATAAAGGTCCAGGTCAGGTAATCGACAATATTGTCCAAGGTCGCTCCGTCAAAACCGGGAGCGTATTCAGTGACGCGAACAGCGCGCGCGAAACTGCCGTCAACTGCATCAACAAGAAGCGCGATTCCCAGCCACATCCACATCTGGCGAATATGTCCCTCGTACAGAGCAATTGTCGCCAAAGACGCCCACAGCACACCGGTTAGTGTGAAGAGGTGAGCAGACCAAGCAAGGGCGCGTTTGGAAAAAGGAACGGGACGCGCTTGCGTATGCGCCATCGTAGACACAGTCGACTCCCAGCATTGAGAACTTAGAACAGCACTATCTTAGTGCCTTTACTCAAAGGCACTCACCACTTTCCACAAAGATTAGTTTGCGGCTTTCATCGCACGAAGCTCTTTCTTGAGTTCAGCGAGCTCATCGCGTAGGCGAGCAGCAAGCTCAAACTGGAGGTTCTCTGCAGCTTCCATCATTCGAGAACTCAACTGGGCAATAAGATCCTCAAGGTCATTTTGCGCCATATTGGCAAGTTCTTCCCGGCTCCTCGGCACATCCTCTATAGCCTCCGAGGCCATCGCATCTGCGCGAATGTCTGTAGCCGGCCGCTCGCGGCGGTATCCGCCTTCGAGAAGTTCTGCAGTATCAACCTCTTCGCGAGCCAGCATGTCTGTGACGTCCGCGATCTTCTTACGCAGTGGTTTGGGATCAATCCCGTGCTCACGGTTATAGGCCAGCTGGATCTCGCGGCGTCGCTCGGTTTCGTCGATTGCTGCGCGCATCGAATCAGTGATGTTATCGCCATACATGTGCACTTCACCCGAAACGTTACGCGCGGCTCGCCCAATGGTCTGAATGAGCGATCGGGTTGAGCGTAGGAAGCCTTCTTTATCGGCATCCAAAATTGACACCAGTGAAACTTCAGGCAGGTCCAATCCCTCACGAAGCAGATTAATTCCTACCAAAACATCAAAGACTCCAAGGCGAAGTTCACGAAGTAACTCAACGCGCCTTAAGGTGTCGACATCAGAGTGCAGGTATTCGACCTTCACTCCCCTCTCACCCAAGTAGGTTGTCAGATCTTCAGCCATCTTCTTGGTGAGAGTCGTGACCAAAACACGCTCGTCACGTTGAGTACGCTCACGAATTTGTTCGAGCAAGTCATCAACCTGCCCTTGAGTTGGTTTAACAATAACTTGCGGATCCACGAGGCCAGTCGGCCGAATGATCTGTTCGACTACACCGTCAGAACGATCCAGCTCATACTGCCCGGGTGTTGCTGAAAGATAGACAGTTTGACCAATGCGCTGCGTAAACTCATCCCATTTCAGTGGACGATTATCCATTGCCGAAGGGAGGCGGAAACCGTAATCAACCAGAGTGCGCTTACGTGACATATCGCCTTCAAACATCGCTCCAATTTGCGGAACCGTCACGTGGGATTCATCAATCACTAGAACAAAATCATCGGGGAAATAATCGAGCAGCGTATTCGGAGGTGTTCCCGGGCCGCGCCCATCAATATGGCGTGAATAGTTCTCGACTCCGGCACACGTGCCTATTTCCTTAAGCATTTCGAGGTCGTAGGTTGTTCGCATCCGAAGACGCTGAGCTTCAAGCAGTTTTCCTTGGGATTCAAACCACTCGAGGCGTTCTTCGAGCTCTTTCTCGATGGAAGCGATCGCGCGTTTCATTCGTTCTTCGCCAGCAACGTAGTGCGAGGCCGGGAAGAGGTAGATATGATCAACTTCCTCGATGACATTGCCCGTCACGGGATGGAGTACTGCCAAGGAATCGATTTCATCACCGAACATTTCAATCCGGATTGCCAGTTCCTCATACACCGGAATGATCTCAATCGTGTCTCCACGAACCCTAAAAGTTCCGCGGGTAAATCCAATATCGTTTCGCGTGTACTGCATACCGATGAAGGCGCGCAGGAGATCGTCACGCTCAATACACATTCCGCGGCTCAGCTCTATCATCCGCGCAACGTACTCTTCGGGTGTACCCAAACCATAAATGCATGAGACAGAGGAAACAACAACCGTATCTCGACGAGTTAAAAGAGAGTTTGTTGCACTGTGGCGCAGCCTCTCGACTTCATCGTTGATCGACGAGTCCTTTTCAATGAAGGTATCGGTTTGAGGAACGTAGGCTTCAGGCTGGTAGTAGTCGTAATAAGACACGAAGTACTCAACAGCATTATTAGGCAGCAGCTGACGAAACTCCGCTGCCAGCTGCGCTGCCAAAGTTTTATTGGGCTCAAGCACCAAGGCCGGACGTTGAACTTCTTCGATCAGCCAAGCAGTCGTTGCGCTCTTACCGGTTCCTGTCGCACCGAGAAGAACAATGTCTTGTTCACCCGCGCGCAGGCGTTCTGCTAGCTCATGAATCGCCTTCGGTTGGTCACCGGATGGCGTGTATTCAGAAATAACCTCAAAGGGGTGTTCCGCACGAATGATAGGGCTTTGGCTCACCCTTTAACGCTACGTCATTTCACACACGAACGCGCCGTGAACGGGTACTTCAGTAAGTGTCGGTAACTCATTTACCTGAGCCACGCACCTCTTAGGTACACGTTCACGGCGCAAATCGCAGTAAGCGGCTTACTACCAAGGGGATCCTGGCGATTACTCCTTCACACGACGCTGCGAGGCAATCATCGCGACACCGCCAACAGCAAGCAGTCCAGCGAGAACCAACGACCAGAAGGAGCCACCTGTTTGAGCCAAAGCACGTGCAATCGCAGGCTTTTGCTCGTTTGTCTGTGCAGTGGATGCAACAGATGCAGCGTCTCCTACAGTCAAAGTATTACCAACGCTCTCAGCTTCTGTGGCACGATCACGTACCTGGTCCTGTGGATCTTCAGAGATCTGCGATGACGAATCGCTTGGAGCAGAAGACTCCGAAGTGCTCGGGGAAGCCGAAACATCATTACTCGGGATCGAGACAGCACTGGTCGGCTCCGTTGCTACCGGGCTCGGCTCCGTCTCAGTCGAACGACGAACTCGCCTGCGAGAATTGATAGTTGAGTCGGAAGTTGGCTTGGGTGCCTCGGTTGTCGTGGGCGGAGCAACGGGCTGAGGTGCGACAACATTAGTGTTCGGAACCGGTGTTGTTGCAACAGGATCCGGGGTACTTTCAGTTGGTACAACCGGCCGAGGCGCGGCAACTGTTGGTTGCGCTGTCGGTGCTACGGGCGCTTCAGAAGTGGCGCTAGGAACGACCGGTTTTGGTGTAGCAACAGGAACTTTGGGCGTTGAGGCTACAGGAGTCTCAACTGTCGCGCTAGGAGTAACCGGAGAGGGAGCCTGAGTAGTTGCCTCCGGTGTCGGTGCCGGTGTCGTCACTTCGGGTGCACTTGTCGTAGGAGTCGGTTCAGGAACGGTTGTTACCGGCCCCTTCTTCCATACACGCACGTAGTCGACAAGCATGTCAGAGCCATTTCCCTTGTAGGCATCGATGTACTTCGTTGCATCCGTATAGGTTTTATCGCCCTTGTCGGACTCAAGGAACGTGCCACCAACCATCTGGTTCAGGCGCAAGATCATACCGTTTGCGTCATTCACGAAGGGGTTGCTCCCCTTCACCTTGTCATAAGTAACGGTATGCGCCTTACGTCCGTCCAGATAGAAGGTAATCGCCTTACCGTTTTTCTCAACGCCATAGGTGTGGAACTGGCTTTGTGACGAGCCGTCGCCACCCAGCTGTCCCATATGTTGTTCGGTTTTCTGTGGGTTGCCGACGCGAGGTGTATGGACATTGGCCTGGAGGAAGTGTGGATCCCAGCCCTTTGCCTCAACTACGTCAATCTCGCCGTGTGCGGGGAAGCTCGTTGGAGCTGTACCCGTCATCCAGAACGCTGGCCATGATGCGACCGCTGTGGGAAGTTTGATTCGAGCTTCAGCGTAGAAATCGCCGTAGGCAGCCCACTTCACTCCCTTGTTATCGCGAGTTTGAACCATCGCAGAGGTAAATGGAGCCTTGTAAGAATCAGTCTGTCCATTAGAGGTTCGTTTGCATTCGCGGTCAACGGTGACCATGGAATGCGTATTACGATCCCACTTCTGCGTCTTTGGCTCATAACGTGCGGTCAGGTGAAGAACACCACCTGAAACGCTGACATTTTCCTTGGCATCGGAGTATTGCGCCTGAGAGTGAGCATTGGGATCGAAGCAACCTAGTGCCAAACCCCATTTCGAAGTGTCAAGCTCGCTCCCGTTAAATTCATCCTGAAAGGTCAGAGTGTTGTATCCCAGAGCACGCACTTCATCAGGTCCGGGCACTTCATCACCAGCCCACGCAAGCGAGAGACCGCCCAAAGTCATTCCTGCGCCAAGGGTCAGTGCACCAAGAGCGCGCACCGCCCTGTTTCCAACAAAAGTACGCTTCGTCTTCAACTGCGCCATTTATCCTCATCTCTGCGGTAAATGTCGGCTGGCCTGTTCGCTATCCGATGCAGAAGCTCTTTGTTGGCCCCACAAGGAAGACGGCTGTCATTGCCGCAAGCGGCTTTGACAATATCCGACTTCAAGCACCCCAGTCACAACCGGTCTAGTTTCTCGTTCACATCAATATTTACGTATCAAACTGGTTGTTTCTGGATGTTTTCCGGATTATTAATTGAGCGTTACCCGTTGAATTCATGTGAAAGCTGAAGAAATACTGAAGAAGTATGAATAACTACTGCACACATGTCAACCAGCACGAATAGAGCTGCTTGGAAACATTAGCAAGGTCTTCTTGATTTCCGAGGTTCTCAACCCAGATACTTGCTAATTTCCGCCGTTCGTTATCCGAAATTTGCGAGCGTATGCGAGCTCGAGCATCTTCTTCACTCAGACCTCGAGATATTAGCCGATTAACACGCAATTCCTCTGGTGCGCTGACCATAATCACTACATCAAAGAGTGAGGCATCTTCACAGGTCGTCAGAAGTGGGACATCATAGAGCGCACAACCCCCTTGGGGGGCAGATTTCAGTTGTTCCCAAGCAAGAGCTGAAATCGCAGGGTGCGTGAGCAAGTTCAGCAGCGAAGTCGATTCAGGTGAAGAGAAGGCTCTCTGCGCAAGAAGACGCCGGTCAAGTGAGCCATCTGGGAATGCAAGGTCGGCACCAAAGTTAGCCAAGACGGCCTCGTACACGGGGTGGGAAGGCGAAAGAACTTCGCGAGCCAGTTGGTCAGCGTCGACGACAAAGACTCCGAGTCCACGCAACACGTGAGAAATCGTGGACTTTCCCGCGCCGATTCCTCCACTGAGTGCAAGAAAAAGTGCCGGTCCTTGAGTACGCGCCTGCGGTATCGAGCGAAGAAGATAGGCGCTCGCGCCTCCGGATTGAATGACTGTCTTCACATCTGAAGACTAGAACAGTGAACACAGCTTGGCACAACAGGCACGAAGTGAAAGAATCGCGATAGAAAAATTACTTCTACGGCTAGAAGCAGAATAGTGACTAATACAGCAACAACGCAGGCGAAGCGTCCTCAAGGAATGGGACTGCTGATCGCAACCTCCCTCACCTTGTTTTCAATGTTTTTTGGTGCGGGAAACTTGATCTTCCCGCCCATCATGGGCGCCAATTCCGGATCACACTTTAACCCAGCCATGATCGGTTTCCTGATCGGTGGTGTGGCTCTTCCCGTCATTGCGATTGTCGCAATCGCATTGTCAGGAACTGATCTTCGGGATCTTTCTGGACGAGGTGGAAAGGCATTCGGAATCACCTTCTCATGCATGGTCTATCTGTCAATCGGCGCCTTCTACGCACTTCCACGTACGGGTGCTGTTTCCTTCTCGACCGCAATTGCACCGATTATCCATTCGACTTCATTCATGAGCTCGATGATCTTTAATGCATTCTTTTTCGGACTTGCACTGTTTCTTTCGTGGAATCCTCATCAAATCGTCAACCACCTCGGTAAAATCCTGACGCCTATCCTTCTGGTCCTCCTTGTACTTTTGGTTTTCCTGTCGCTGGCAAAACTTCCACCCTCTGATGTCGCTCCCGTCGGACAGTACGTCCACGCGCCATTAACAGCTGGCTTGCTCGACGGTTATATGACCATGGATTCGATTGCTGCACTTGCATTCGGCATCATCGTCGTCGCTTCATTTGACCAAGGAGAAGGGGGAATTAGCGGCGCAAAGCTCATCCGTCGAACCAGCGCGGCAGGCCTTATTGCGGGTATTTTGCTTGGTTTGGTCTACGTCGGTCTAGGTTTGATCGGACACGTAATTCCTGGCGGGCAAGACTACACCGATGGAGCCGCACTCCTTGCCGACGCTTCTCACATAACGATGGGAACAGCTGGACAGCTTGTATTTGGGCTCATCGTGCTTACCGCATGTATGACGACTGCTGTCGGCTTACTCGCCGCAACTTCAGAATTCTTTGAAAGGCTGCTCCCTAAGATCACCTACAAAATGTGGCTTGTCGGCTTCACGATTATCTCCTTCGTGCTCGCATCCGCTGGGCTCTCGACGGTTCTGAAGGTTGCGGTTCCAATCATTACTTTCCTCTACCCCATCGCCATTAGCATCATTTTCATTACGATCCTCACCCATCCCCTTCACTACTCAATGCAGGTTCGCTGGACCTTCCGTCTTGGTGTGTGGGTTGCAAGTATCTGGTCACTTCTCACGACCGTGGTGTCCTTTGGGGTACTGGACTTCGTTGCGCCATTGATGGCTTGGAGTCCTGGTCAAGACCTTCAAATCGGTTGGATATTACCGACCGTCACCGTAGCCTTGATCGGCTTCGTCATCGATCTGGTCTTTTCCAAACGAATCCATGCCTAGCATTTATTGCCTATGACGATGGCCCGTCTCGCAGCAGACGGGCCATCACTCTTAGCCTCGATAAGTGACGGGATGATTGCTTAGACCTAAGAGGCACGTCAGGGTGCAAAATCCAACTTATTCGATATCGACTCCGACCATTTTGTCGGAACACGAATGAGAAAAACCTGAGGCCCCGGTTTTCACCGGGGCCTCAAAACTGACTATGAGCGCTTAGACGACGCTGTGATTCAGTTGTTGGTCAGCTTCTCACGAAGTGCTGCAAGTGCCTCATCGGAGGCGAGGGTGCCTTCGGAGTCGACCGGGGTCGAGTACGAAGCCTGCTCTTCGACTGCGGGAGCTGCTTCGGCGTCCTCTTCAAGGGCCTTTGCAACCTGAGCCTTGTGGGCTTCCCAGCGAGCCTGAGCCTGTGCGTACTGAGCTTCCCAAGCCTCACGCTGAGCTTCGTAGCCTTCCTTCCATTCCTGGGTTTCAGGATCGAAGCCTTCGGGGTACTTGTAGTTGCCCTCTTCGTCGTACTCGGCAGCCATACCGTAGAGCGAAGGATCGAACTCTTCAGAGTTGGGATCAACACGCTCGTTAGCCTGCTTCAGGGACAGCGAGATACGACGACGCTCGAGGTCGATATCGATGACCTTGACGAAGACCTCGTCGCCAACCTTGACGACCTGCTCGGGCAGCTCGACGTGACGCTGAGCAAGTTCGGAGATGTGAACCAGGCCTTCAATTCCGTCTTCAACACGCACGAACGCGCCGAAGGGAACGAGTTTGGTGACCTTACCGGGCACGACCTGGCCAATGGCGTGGGTACGTGCGAAGGTCTGCCACGGATCTTCCTGGGTCGCCTTCAGCGACAGCGACACGCGCTCGCGGTCCATGTCGACATCCAGCACCTCGACGGTGACTTCCTGGCCAACCTCGACGACCTCTGAGGGGTGGTCGATGTGCTTCCAAGACAGCTCGGAGACGTGAACCAGGCCGTCGACCCCACCGAGGTCAACGAAGGCACCGAAGTTAACGATGGAGGACACGACACCGCTGCGAACCTGGCCCTTCTGGAGGGTGTGCAGGAAGTTGGTGCGAACCTCGGACTGAGTCTGTTCAAGCCATGCGCGGCGGGACAGAACAACGTTGTTACGGTTCTTATCCAGCTCAATGATCTTGGCTTCAATCTCACGACCAATGTAAGGAGCAAGATCGCGAACGCGACGCATCTCAACGAGGGATGCAGGAAGGAAGCCACGCAGACCGATATCCAAGATCAGGCCGCCCTTGACGACCTCGATGACGGTACCGGTAACAACGCCGTCTTCTTCCTTGACCTTCTCGATCTGTCCCCATGCGCGCTCGTACTGTGCACGCTTCTTGGACAGGAGCAGGCGACCTTCCTTGTCCTCCTTCTGGAGAACCAGGGCCTCGATCTGATCACCAACGGCAACCACATCATCCGGGTTGACATCGTGCTTGATGGAAAGCTCGCGAGAGAGGATGACACCCTCGGTCTTGTAGCCAATGTCAAGAAGGACCTCATCGTGGTCAACCTTGACGACAGTGCCCTCGACGATGTCGCCATCGTTGAAGTACTTGATGGTCTCGTCAATAGCGGCGAGCAGGTCCTCACGGGACCCAATGTCGTTCACTGCAACCTGGGGTGTAGAAACTGCCGGCTGCGAGTTGGTGCTGGTCATGTAGTTGTGTTCTCCGAAACGGACGTATTACTAGATATGGACAATTGCGGCTGCACAGTGCAAATGGCTATTGCACGTAGCAGTACCTTGAGCATTCTAACAGAATAGGGCTAAAAGTCCACCTCTCCTAGTGCGCAGCATCCTTCCATGTCTTACCAACACCAATCGCGACTTCTAGCGGCACCCTCAACTTCATCACGCCTTCCATTCCATCATGGACAAGTTGACGAAGTTGTTCTTCCTCACTTGGGGCAATCTCAAACAGTAATTCGTCATGGATTTGAACGAGCATCCTCGATGAAAGATCACTGTGGTCAAGACGATTTTGGACATCGAGCATCGCCATTTTGACGATGTCCGCCGCACTTCCTTGGATTGGAGCATTCAATGCTGCACGTTCAGCCATTTCACGGCGCGTCCTATTTGCCGAGTGAAGATCAGGCAGATATCTCCGACGTCCGCAGATAGTCTGAGTCCATCCATCCTTACGCGCTTGATCAACAAGGCTTTCAAGGTAGTCAAGAACTCCGCCGAAACGCTCGAAATAGCGATCACGCAAAGCCGAGGCCTCGTGAACCGGAATCTGCAGCTGCGCTGAAAGACCATAAGCTGACAGGCCATAGGCCAAACCGTATGAAGTTGCCTTAATACGCGAGCGTTCTTCTGAGGTCACATCTGCCGGATCTACACCGAAGACCATGGCTGCCATGGTGCGGTGAAGGTCCTCCCCAGAATTAAAGGCCTCGATCAGGCCTTGATCCTGCGATAGATGCGCCATGATGCGCATTTCGATCTGCGAGTAATCAGCGCTCATCAGGTCAACATAGGGCCGCTTCGCGACAAAACCAGCGCGGATACGCAAGCCATCAGCAGAACGCGCCGGAATGTTCTGTAGGTTTGGGTCCGAAGAGGCAAGACGTCCCGTAGCAGCTGCAGTCTGAGAGAAAGTGGTGTGTATGCGTTGGTCATCCCCAATGCATGCGTTGAGTCCATCAACCATCTGCTTGAGCTTAATCCGGTCACGGTGTACCAGAAGATGGCGCAGAAATTCATTCCCCGTACGCTCAAACAGATCCGTCAATGCTTCAGCATTAGTCGTGTATCCGGTCTTTGTCTTCTTTGTTTTTGGCAGGTCGAGCTCATCAAAGAGAACCGTCTGAAGTTGTTTAGGAGATGAGAGGTTTACTTCATGTCCCAAGACCTCCCATGCGCTGCGTTGTGCAGACTCAACATCTGAGGCCAACTCGTACGAGAGCGAGCGGAGGAATTCCTCATCAACACCGATTCCATATTGTTCCATCTGCGCTAACAGTCGAGCGATTGGCTGTTCCAGTTGTTCAAGGAGACGAGCTTGCTCGCTCTCTTCCAACTTCGAGATAAGGATCGCAGCAAGCGGGTGCATACGCCCTGCAGCCACTCCAAGTTCGTGTGCTCGCTCCTCAGTAATCCCCATGTCAAAGAGCGTTGTCTCACTCTTCTTCTCTTCTTCATCAATACCCAAGTAACGAGAGAACAACTGGGAAAGCTTGTAACCACGGTGCTCAGAATTCACTAAATATGCAGCGAGAAGAAGGTCGCAGTAAGGATTTCCAAGTTCCCACCCCCGCGCTCGCAACGCATGGATGCTGCCTTTGAAGTCGTAGACAATGAGCCCATCTTCTGAAATAAGCGATGTGAGTTGAGCATCCTGCTGAGCTGTAAGCAGTGTCGGATCAATGACAAGCGCCTCATCAGCAGTAGCAAAAGTAAGGGTGTTTACCTCCGCGCCATTAACTTTTAGTACACCGTCAACAAAGAGGGACAGGCTCCCAGGATGGTCCTGACGCCACTGACTGAGCTTGGTCCGATCATCTGCAACCGTCACTGATACTTCGCGCACCGCAACTTCAGATTGAGAAACACTCTGTTCCTCGCTTTGCTCCACTTTCCCAAGGCCGATACTGGCGACTGTAAGGATCTTAGAGCGGAGCGAACGAAATTCCAGCGCATCACAGAGAGCCGCAAGCGACTGCCGATCTGTCACGTTACGACGCAAATCGTCCAATTCACATTCGAGATCCATATCGGTCAGAAGGTGATTGAGTCGGCGGTTTCGACGAACATCTTCGACGTGCTCACGAAGGGCCTCTCCCCGCTTTCCTGTCACTTGATCAGCATTCTCTAAGAGATTATCGAGGCCATCGAAGCGGTTAACCCATTGAGCCGCAGTCTTGGGGCCAACCCCCGGGACGCCCGGAAGATTGTCCGAGGCCTCGCCGACCAAAGCAGCAATTTCTGGGTATCGGTACGGAGGAACACCATATTTATCCTCAATACGCTCCGGAGTCATCTCACGAAGATCCCCCGGGGTTAATCCGGGATAAAGCACTGTGACAGTATCGGTAACTGTCTGGAAGCTATCCCGGTCTCCGGAAACGACGAAAACGCGCATGTCTGCCTGCGCGCCTCGATGAGCCAGAGTTGCAAGAAAATCGTCCGCTTCGAAGCCCTCGCGAGAGAGCGAGCGAATACCCATTGCACTGAGAAGATCCCTGATTAGCTCAATCTGTCCTTTGAACTCCTCGGGGGTTGCATCACGAGTTCCCTTATATTCGGGATATTCCTCAGTCCTGAAGGAATGCCGGGAAACATCAAAGGCGACCGCAACATGGCTCGGTTGGTATTTCTCGAGAATCTTAATCAGCATCGAGGCGAAGCCATATACCGCATTCGTATGCTGTCCTTGCGCAGTCACAAATTTCTCTACCGGTAGGGCATAGAATGCACGAAAGGCCATTGAATGACCATCGATAACAAGCAGGGTCTCCTTCATAGAAGACACACTACGGCGAGAGGGCACGATGCACACCTCGAATGGCGAAATTGGTCTGCCTAAAAGCTGGCAAGACACACTGATGAATCGGATGGGCATGCGTATTCTTTCGCAGAGCCCGGAGCGCACCGTTATCGAGATGCCAATTTCTGGTAACACCCAGCCCCAGGGCCTTCTTCATGGTGGTGCCAGTGCGGCCTTGGCTGAAACCGCCGCTTCACATTCTGCGATTCTCCACGCCCACAGGCTTATGGGAGACAATGCAGTTGCAGTTGGCGTCGAACTCAATATTTCTCATTTAAAAGCTGGCCGAGGATCATTGATCCGAGCGACGGCTGAGGCACTCCATCTCGGACGAAGCTCAACAGTTCATACAGTCCGTATTACGGACGAAGATCAGCAACTCATCGCCGTTGCGCACGTATCCAACCGGATTCTCAACAAGTAAAAAGGGCGCGGGTAATACCCGCGCCCACTCGTCGATCGAAAGTTCTTAACCTTCAACCTGGTTAATAACCGCGTCTGCAACTTCACGCATGGACAGGCGACGGTCCATCGAGGTCTTTTGGATCCAACGGAACGCATCGGGTTCCGTCATTCCCATGTTCTTCATGAGAAGGCCCTTAGCACGGTCAACACGCTTACGGGTTTCAAAACGATCAGCTAGGTCGGCAACCTCTTCTTCAAGGGATTCAATCTCTTGATGACGGGAAAGCGCAATCTCCACAGCTGGGATCAGATCGGCTGGCGTAAAGGGCTTTACGACATACGCCATTGCTCCAGCATCACGAGCACGCTCAACTAGTTCTGTCTGACTGAAGGCAGTGAGCATGACAACCGCACAAGAAAGCTCCGCAAGGATCTTCTCCGCAGCAGTGATGCCATCCATCTTCGGCATCTTGACGTCCATAACACAAAGGTCAGGCTCCAACTCAAGGGCAAGCTTTACGGCTTCTTCACCGTTCGAAGCTTCACCAACAATTTCAAAGCCTGCACCGCTTAGCGTCTCAACGATATCCAGGCGGATTAATCCTTCATCCTCCGCAACAAGCACCCGTCGCGGCTCAGTAGCTTCTTCACTCATGTCGTCTTCCTTGTCCGATAGTTTGTCACAAGCGCTGGTTATATCTTATCCTTATTAGCGCACTTGTGTGCTGCCCCGATAGCCCAACTGGCAGAGGCGGTCGGCTCAAACCCGGCTTGTTGTGGGTTCGAATCCCACTCGGGGTACCAGGACGTCTAGATCTGACACTTTGCGGCTTAAAAGTTTCCAAAACTTTTAAGCCGCTTTTTCTTTGAGCTTATGCCGTTTTACACTGTGGAAATTGCAACAAAATAGACAGTTTATGAATCAACTCCGCCAACCAACATGGTTGACGGAGTTGCTTTAGAGAGACAAATCACATCTCAGGCAGCGGGGATAAGTTCCAAACCCAAGAAGCGTGCAGCTCGATCACGCATTTCAGGATGCGCCAAATTATCGAGCGCCTCTTGAATTCGCTGATCGTTCCAGTCTGAATACCAGGGGCGAACGGCATCGCTGAGTTGAGCCACTGGCAGATTCAGAGCTTGCTGGCGACCGTAAGCCGCACGGACCGAGATTTTCGTATTGAGTTGATTCATTTCTTCCTCCTCTTCATTCTTCATCTGTATCTACGGATATGCGCTCAAGGTGCGCAGGCAACCGCATGTAGATACGTTCAAGGCAAAAGCCTTATATGTCATCCAACGTGGATGAACAGATAGGTATTCCACAATGATCAGAATGTGTCTAATTATCCTGCCCCATGAGGCCGTACTCGATCATTCGCACATAGGCTTTACGACCATCTTCTGTTAGATGCTGTCCATCATCATAGAAATAGTCATCATGCCCCTCACTGAACTTATACCAATCGAGAATACCGACCTGGGGATACTTCTCAGCAAGCTTGTACATCAACGCATTATTCTCATCCTGGAAAGGATGGGGTGCTCGCACGGTAACGAAGAAGATTGGTCTCTCCCCCGCCGCCTCGATGAGCGGGACCGCAGACTCCACAGAGGTGATCGGCCCATTGCCACCAAGTGCAACAATCACCGGCATGCCATCGTGGCCTTGTGCGAGATCCTCACGATAAACTGCTATCCCCTTCTCAAAGGAGCGCCCAACCTCCGTGTCGGTAAAGGAATCGGGAAATACCGCCGGAATCCAGTAATAACTTGCACCTTCCGCTACAGAATCTCCAATTAGCACAAAGGGAACAGAACATGTGCCATGTTCATCTGAGCACTGCCATTGCGAGGGATCATAGTTATCGGGAATAACCGCGGCCTGCGGCTCGATAGCCTTGCCATTCTTCTCATGGAAACGAGGCTGCGTTGGCATTGGGGTCGTCGACGTTTCCGTTTGAGCAGTAGAAGGCTCAGCTTGCGGGGCAGAGGGAGTCGGCGAAGCAAGAGTTGACGAAACTTTCTTCGACCCAGACTCTAAAACATGACTGGGAACGCAAGCGGTCACGAGGCTCAAGGTTAAGCTGCCGACGAGTAGCGACGCACACGCTCGCACACGACGGCTCTCTTGCTTTCCTCCTCGAAGTGCTCGCCAGGTCTGTACGCTCGCCCAAGATGGCGCCTTCTCAACAAAGCGATAGGCGGCCTCGACAACGCAGAGGAAAAGTGTAAGTTCGAGAGCCCATCCCCACCAAGGAAGTGCAGAGGTTCTGCGTGCAGGGTTCATCAGAAGGATCAGAGGGTAGTGCCAGATATAGGCGCTCATCGAACGTGAAGCAATCAGCTGAATCGGGCGAAATGAGAGTAGGCGAGAGAAAGCCCCGGGAACCATCGCACCGCAGATTAACAACGCGCTCACCAAGGCCGAGAAGAAGAAACCGCCACGATAGAGCCACGTCATATAGCCGCGTGCGTAAATGGATACGAGGACAAGGAAACCTAAACCAAGCCACGACGAAAGCGAAAGAAGAGTGCGCACGCGAGGAGACGCATTCACAACATAAGAATCAACGAAAGCAAGTGCCATACCAACTAAAAGCTCAGCCAGACGCGTATCAAGACCGTAGTAGACACGAGAAGAATCGGTCCCAGGCACAAAGAGAAGCGCCATTTCAACGGCAGAAAGACATGCCAAGACGATAAGGGCGATAGATGCATGGAGACGCGAGCGGAAAAGCTCTTTGAGCAGTAAGACAATTACGGGAGCCAGCAGGTAAAACTGCATGATCACAGCGACAAACCAAAGATGAGTTAAAGGTGACGGTAATCCTGCCTGCGCAAAATACGGAACTTGCCGGAAGATGTAAAACCAGTTTGAGAAAAACGCAAGTGCCGGAATGGCATCGTCATGCATCTTCACAAGTAAGGAAGGAGAAAACACAAATGACGCAATGGCTGAAAAAGCAGTAACAACCACCATTGATGGCCATAGGCGGGAGAAGCGTCGAATAAGGTAACGGCCGAGCGCAATCTCATGTTCAACGTCCAACTCGCGAAGAAGCGAACGGGTGACTAGGAAGCCAGAAATCACAAAGAACAATGTGACCCCGATGAAACCTCCGGGAGCAGGCGAGCTCGGCCGGATATGGTAAAGAATTACCGCAATGATTCCCAGTGCCCTAAGGCCATTGACACCGGTCAGATAAGAAGTATTCTTCTGTACGGTTTCACTCGCGATATTGGTATCACTCTTGTCGTGAGATAACCGTGGCACCGTTGTCATGGCTCAATAAACTCCTCAGAGTACGAGGGTGGGTAGACCTCCCGGCCTGCCCACCCTCAGATCTACAGATACTAAGCGTCGCTACGCGATCCACCGATAGCGTAGTCGACCTCGTCTCCCAAGCGATGGACGCGCAGGAGATTGGAAGAACCGGGAGTCCCCGGCGGCATACCAGCAACGATCACCATTTCATCGCCGACCTCTGCAAGACGTGCGGATTGGGCAACCTGATCTACCTGCCAGACCATATCGTCTGTGTGTCTCACCTCAGGAACGCGATAAGCGTGGATACCCCAAGACAATGCGAGCTGTCGACGGGTGGATTCCAAGGGAGTAAAGGCAAGCATCGGGATAGGTGTGCGCAGGCGAGAAAGCAGACGCGCAGAGGTTCCCGATTGAGTGAAAGTCACAAGATAACGGGCATCCAGCTTCTCAGCAATGATCGCGGCAGCACCGCAGATTGCGGAGGCGCGATCAAGCTCGATAGGCGTCATAGGTGCAATGCGCTCTCCGCCATTTTCCTCTGTTGCCTCGATAATACGAGCCATGGTTCGTACTGCTTCGATCGGATAAGCACCAACTGAAGTTTCACCAGAAAGCATAACCGCGTCTGCACCATCAAGAATCGCGTTTGCACAGTCAGATGCTTCTGCACGGGTCGGTCGAGGATTCTTAATCATCGAGTCCATAACCTGCGTCGCGACGATCACGGGCTTAGCGGCACGGCGTGCCAACTCAATTGCGCGCTTTTGAACCAGCGGAACGTCTTCAAGCGGCATTTCCACACCGAGGTCGCCGCGCGCGACCATAATTCCGTCAAAGGCATCGACGATCTCAGAAAGAGCGTCTACAGCCTGAGGCTTTTCAATCTTAGCAATGACCGGAAGGCGCTTCCCGCACTCATCCATAATTGCATGAACAGAATCGATATCAGACGCAGACCGGACGAAAGACAAAGCAATGAAGTCCGCGTCGATCTTGATACCCCAACGTAGGTCTTCTTCATCCTTCGCACTCATCGCCGGAACCGAAACGGCGACACCCGGAAGATTCAAGCCCTTGTGGTCAGAAACATAACCGGGAACCTCCACGCGAGTAACGACATCTGTATCAGTCACCTCGACAACTCGAACTGCAACGTTACCGTCGTCAATCAGCAGGCGATCGCCGGGAGCACAGTCACCAGGCAGCCCCTTAAAGGTTGTCCCAACGAGTTCTTTGGTTCCAGGAACATCGCGGATAGTGATGGTGAAAGTATCGCCAATTTCGAGATACTGAGGTCCCTCTTCGAAAGTTTCAAGACGAATCTTGGGCCCCTGAAGGTCAACAAGAACGGCGACGCCTCGGCCTGAATTCTGTGCAGCTCGGCGAACGCGCTCAACGACTTCCTCATGCTCTTCAGCGGTACCGTGGGAACGGTTAATACGGGCGACATCCATGCCGGCATCAACCAGAGCCTGGATCTGTTCAGCAGAGGCTGTCGCGGGTCCAATAGTGCATACAATCTTTGCTCGACGCATGTCTCTATCCTAACGTGCCTCGGCCTCTTCGACAGGGCGACTTTCCGGTGATATAGGACTATCGCCCTTATCTCCATCGGTCTTCTCAGTAGCCGAATCTTCATCCTGGTGATCAGTTGGATGAGAAGTCGCGGGCAGTTCGACGGGATCAACTCGAGTAGAAGCAGAGCGTCGCCCCGCGATGATAAAAGTCATCAAACCCAGCAAAAAGACAACAATCGAAGTCCATACATTAATGCGTAGTCCCAGGAAATGATGGGCATCATCAATGCGCAGCATCTCAATCCACACTCGACCAAGCGTGTAAACCATGATGTACGAAGCAAAGAGCTGACCCGACTTCACCTTGATTTGACGATCGATCAACAGTAGAACTGCTACCCCAGCTAGATTCCATAGGCATTCATAAAGGAAGGTCGGGTGAAACAGGGTTCCTGGAGCATAACCCGAGGGAAGATGCGCATTGTCAATGCTCAGTCCCCACGGAAGAGTCGTCGGTGCTCCGAAGAGTTCTTGATTGAACCAATTCCCCCAGCGACCAAGCGCCTGCGCAGCCAGAAGGGGAACAGCAAGGGAATCTGCAATCGGGCCCAAGCGCTGGCCTCGGTGACGAACAAGCAACCAAGCAGCGAGTGCCCCGCCTGCGACCGCGCCCCAAATTCCCAAGCCGCCATTCCAGATCGCGAAAGCCATGAGCGGTTTTCCGCCCCGGCCGAAATATGCATCTGGTGAAGTGATCACGTGATAAACACGAGCGCCAAGAATGCCAGCCGGAACCGCCCACAGTGCCACATCATAAAAAAGGTCCGGGTCTCCCCCGCGTTTCTGGTAACGCCGAGCGGACCAATATACGGAAATCAGAATCGCACAGGCGATGATCAAGCCATAAGCGCGAATTGGAATCGGACCCAGATACCATACACCGTTACTCGGTGACGGCAAAGCAAGAGCGCGCATGAAAACTAGTCCTCGTGAATAACAACTATTTCCTCCTACCTTAGTAGATTATTCACGGCGAGTATCACTCCAGCTTCCATCACTACCACGATGTGCCTCACGAATACGCATCCGCCGATCAGCAAGCAGCGAAGGATGATGCCCCGCACTCACCATTTCAGCAACCAGCTCTTCAGGATTATCACTGCGCATAAGTGCTTCACCGACAAGAACTGCATCCGCTCCCGCTCTCGCGTATTCAAATACATCTTTCGGGCCACGGACACCAGATTCCGCAATAGCCAACACTCCTGTTGGAACCACATCAATCACTTCATCGATGACGTGACGATCAACGCATCCTGTTGCGAGATCGCGCGCGTTAACACCAATCATCAGCGCTCCTGCGTCAAGCGCCCTCAAGGCATCAAGACGCGAGTGTGTCTCGACGAGGACGCCCATACCAAGAGACTGAGCGCGTTCAAGAAGACCATTGAGTGCCGCTTCCGAAAGAAACTGGGCAATAAGAAGCACTACGTCAGCTCCATTACGGCGTGCTTCAAAAAGCTGATACGCCGACAAGATGATGTCTTTACAGAGGATCGGAGAGGTTGTCACCGCCTTTACCCGAGCGAGGTCTGAATACTGTCCGCGAAAGTAAGAAGATTCAGTGACGACGGAAAGCATAGCCGCTCCCCCACGCTCAAACGCCTGTGCGAGCGGTGAAGGATCAGCAATCGTGGAATACACCCCCCATGGTGATGCACGTTTAATCTCGGCAATCACTGCTGTTGCACCATCAGAGCGGAGGAACTCCTCAGGATGCCGTAGAGGATCAGGAATGTTCTCACATTCCCGTTTTAAATCATCCAAGCTGAGGTGTTCTTCGCGTACGGCACGCTGACGCTGTGTGTTTGCGATGACCTCATCAAGTTTGAGCACCGCCACCTCCTCGTGTGAACTCTCAATCTGATGCTAGTCCTCATTGAGAAAAAGAGGTAATTACACACATTTAGCTAAATGCCAATATGAAACAACAATGAAAGATCGGTGGAAACATCACGCCACAGAAGGAAGCTCAAAAGAGTGGAACCGATCATCCAGGGGCCAAAAGCAATCCGAGAACGTGTGCCAGCTTGGCCGCTAACGATTTTCCACAGCGCTGCGCAGGCGGCTGAGACAATCGAGAACAAGAGCCCAAAGAGTGCAGCATGCCAACCAAGAAGCCCAAGCAGTGAACCTAGGATCGGCGCAAGCCTAAGATCCCCCTTACCAAAGCCGCCTTTAGGAAGCGTGCCCAGCCATAAAGGCAAGGTCCAAATTAACGTCCCAAAAACTACCTGCGCAACAAGTAGATAAGGCTGCGGGTGAAAGTAGATAGTCACTCCGATGCCGCTCAATACACCACAGGCAAGCGCAAGAACGTACGGAGTGGGGAGTCTATGCGTGCGCGCATCAATATAGCCAAGCAAAGTGCCCATCATTGTCAGTGACACTACAGCAGGTGAAGCGGGTCGCGCCTGAGCCCCCACAAGCACGACTGCTCCCACAAGCACAGCTGCCCACACAACACCATTTCGTTTCAGCGGAGTAAGTGACGCCTCGACAAAGTACCGGCGTTGGATTGCCCACCCAGACAGACTAAGCCACACTGCATACGTAATCCAGACAATGACAGAAAGAAACAGGTTCCACTCTGCCACACCTAAGGACTTGTCCGAAATCCTCGAAAAAGCTGGAAAAAGTATCGGAAGCGTACCCATACTTAGTTCTTCCCAAGTAAGTCAAAGACAGCAGATACCGCATGTTCGTCGGCTTCTAAGCCCGTCATCAGCTTAAATTGCATGATGGCTTGATACACAAGCATGTCTACCCCAAAGGCAACGGGGATTGACCGATCTTGACACATAGCGATAGCAGGAGTCACTCGCGGCGCATAGCTGACATCAAGAAAACTTGACTTTTCTGGCATTGATGCAAGTTGAGGTACATGTGCATCAAGAGCGCCCGAAGGCAGGGTCGAAACGACGAGATCCGCGCTTGAACAACACCTTGAGAGCTCATCGCGCTGCATCAAATCATGACCACGGTAGCTAACGCCGAGATTAAGGGCAACACGGTGAAAATCAACAGGGACTTTCCCGTTATGGAAGGCGCGAGCCACAACATGCACCTCTGTGAAACCCAATGAAACAACAGCGGCAAGTGCTGATGCTGCAGTTGCTCCCGACCCAATGATGACCGCTCTTCCGCTGCTGTCTAGGTCGGCGTGGCTTCTACTAAGCTCAATCGCCTGGCTCATTCCGTAAACATCAGTATTGAAACCGGTCTTTAAGCTTCCGGTAGGAATCAGAGTATTGACCGAATTCAATGCTTCAGCTTGCGGATCGACGACATCAAGAAGCGAAATTACTGCCTTCTTGCACGGCATCGTAATAGAAACACCGACGCATTCATCGTCAATGGAAGAGATCCACTGAGGCAAAGAGTCTACGGTGACTTCATGCTTCAGATAGGTCCACCCATTCAGTCCCGCGTAATCCCAGAGACAGCGATGGATCAGCGGAGACAATGAATGCTCAATGGGTGATCCAATGACGCACGCCCAAGGCATCAGCACTTCCCCTGATGGCTTGAACAATATTCCTCAAGACGCTTCGTATTCTGAGTTTGCTCATCATGGGTCGCGGCAAAGAGAGTTTCTCCAGAGTCCAGATCAACAGTCACAAAGTACAGCCAATTCCCCTCGGCAGGGTGAATTGCCGCATTAATGGCCTCCCTAGACGGCTGAGAAATCGGCGATGGCGGAAGCCCCGGATTTCGATACGTGTTGTAACGATTATCAGCAGCAAGGTCCTCGGCAGTAGGAATACCACCGGTTTTCCCAACTCCATAAAGAACAGTCGAATCCATTTGTAGCAGCCCGCGGGTCTCGCCATTCGTATCGGCAAGGCGGTTGTCAATAACCCGCGACACCATCGGCAAGTATTCGGGGTTTCGAACCTCACGCTCAAGAATCGATGCTTTTGTGAGGACTTTCTCCCGATCTGCCGCAGGCACACCGAGGTCATCAAGTTGCTTCTTGGTGGCAGCCACCATTTGAGTAATTAATGACTCAGCGGTCTCTCCCTCTCCAAGTTCATAGGACCCCGGGGCCAGCCATCCTTCAACATTCCCATTTGCTTCAGCGGGCAAGCCAATAGTCGTTGCATCCGCCATCGCGGTTTTGACCTGGTCAAGTGGAATTTCTGTCACTAAAGCAATCTGTTCGGCGACTTGGTCCTTCGTTTGTCCAGGGGTAACAGTCACCGTATTATCCATACGATTCGTGTCGTCAAGGAGCGCGGCGATTGCCCCAGATGCACTCATCTCTTTCTTCAAGGTGTAACTACCTGGACGAATCCCGACAGCAGCCTTATTAGCCTCAAACGCACGAATAAAAGCGGAGAGCGACTTGACGACACCGGCATCGACAAGTCGTTGTCCAATCTGCTGGCCCGATTCACCGTCATAAATTGTCACGACAACTTGACCATTTCCTGGACCCGGAAAATCATCAGCCGCAGTACTTGAGGAGGAGGAACCTCGAAGCTGTGTGTAAGCAAGATAAATTCCACCAGCACAGAGCGTGAGAGTCAGAAGAAGAACGACGAATGTACGAATTGAACGACGGCGCCTGCGTTTGCGAACCGCACGCCGTTCTTGCGCAAGGTGTCGGCTCCGCATACCAGTCGTCTCGGACACCGCCTCTTCATGTGCTGCACGTCGAGTACGACGCGACGGAACGCCCGTGGCCACTGCCGTTTCTGGAGCAAGAGTCTCATGGCTACCCGGACGAACAATCTGATCAAAATCAGTGTCGTTCACACGTGAGGGTGCGGAGGTACGAGATGCCTCAAGGCTATCACTAGGCTGTGATTCCTCACGATGCACCTGCGGTTCTGGAGGTACAGATTCTTGCGCGCGACGTTGGTGAATGCTCGCTCGCTTGGGGAAAGGATATCCGGGCGTATTGTCGCTCATCACTGTCCTTCCTCAAGGACAAGTTCCTTTCCAGGAGCTCGTCCGTTCATTCGTTCCATTTCCAAAGCTGTTTCCAGAATAATAGACGCAGCCACCTGATCAATCATCTGACGATGTTCACGCCGTTCAACTCCAGCTTGGAGAAGACGCTCATGCCCTTCGTATGAGCTTAAGCGTTCGTCAACTAAGCACACACGACACTCAGGTAAAGCCATCTTAAGCTTTCGCGCGTAGCGACGTGCGCCCTTTGCCGAAATTCCTTCGCCGCCGCGCATATGCCTCGGTAAGCCAACGATTATTTCAATGACCTCAAGCTCATGGACATAGCGAACAATCTCGTTAATTTCTGAAGCATCGTCTTGGCGTGTCAGTGTTTCGAGAGGAAGAGCCAGGATGCCCCCCGCGTCACTACGCGCGAGGCCGACCCTGACCGTCCCAACATCGACAGCCAGACGAACTCCCGGCCGCATCACAACTCTTTAATCTGCTCGTTCACATCCGCCAATGCGTCGTCAATTGCAGCGGGGTTTGACCCACCACCCTGAGCAAGGTCATCACGACCGCCGCCACCGCCGCCGAGAATCTTTGCCGCGCGACGAACAAACTGTCCCGCGCGTGCGCTGTGCTGACGCGCTAGATCGTTCGTTGCAACAGTCACCATGGGCTTCCCGTTAATAATTGCCGCAAGAGCAACCAAAACTGGACCATCGTTACCCAGACGTTCACGCACATCGGTTGCCATTGCACGGAGCTCATCTGCCGTGCCAAGAGCACCAACGGGCGCAACAACCGCGGTGAATTTACCGATCTTACGGGCATTCTGGGCAAGAAGAGCGGCTTCGGCAAGAGCCTGTTGCTCTCGAATCTTTTGAAGCTCCTTCTCTGCGTCACGAAGACGAGTCATGACAGACTCAAGTCGTGTCGTGAGTTCGTCTGGGCGACCACCCAGCATGGAGGTCAGTTGCGAAACTAAAGCGTGTTCCTTCGCCTGGAAGGAATAGGCCCCATCACCGACAAGCGCATCGATTCGGCGAACACCCGAGCCAATGGATCCTTCACCCAAAACGGTGATGCGTCCTAGGTGACCAGTGGATGGAACGTGAGTACCACCGCAAAGCTCACGATCGAAGTTGTCACCGATAGTGACCACACGGACCTCAGAACCGTACTTCTCACCGAAGAGCGCGATCGCGCCCGAGCGCTTGGCCTCGTCAAGAGACATGACCTCAGTGGTCACAGGAAGATTTTCTGCAAGCTTTTCGTTAACAAGGCTTTCGATTTCGTTCAGCTGGCCTTCGCCAAGCGAACTTGAGTTCGTGAAATCAAAGCGCAGACGTGAAGGAGAGTTCTCGCTACCTGCTTGTTCTGCGTCTTTGTTAACAATGCGTCGCAGGCCCGCATAAACCATGTGGGTTGCTGTGTGAGCGCGGGCGATAGCGAGTCGACGTTCAGTGTCAATCTGCGCGAAGGCCTTCTCCCCCAGCGTCGCAGTCCCTTCAGTCAGGGTGCCGCGGTGTACTGAAAGGCCGCGCACAGGAGCCTGTACGTCGTGAACCTCGATCACACCGCCATCAGCAAGTCGAATGGTGCCGTGATCAGCGAGCTGACCACCCATCTCCGCATAGAAGGGGGTTCGGTCCAGGATGATTTCAACTTCAGCAGGCGCACTAACCGCAGGGGTTGGAACGCCATCGACCAGCAGGCCTGCCACTTGTGCGTCCGAGGCGCTCTCTGTGTAGCCAACAAAAGTTGAACCGCCGCCGAGTTCTTTTTCGATATCGTGGAAAATACGAACGTCAGTGTGGCCGGTCTTCTTCGCGCGAGCATCAGCACGCGCGCGTTCCTTCTGTTCCTCCATAAGCGCACGGAAAGCAGCCTCGTCAACGTGGACGCCCTGTTCCGATGCCATCTCCAGAGTCAGGTCAATCGGGAAGCCATAGGTATCGTGGAGTGAAAATGCTGCTTCGCCAGAAATCATCGGAGCACCCGGAGCGACCTTTGCCTTCTCAACTGCGGCATCAAGAATGGTGGTACCCGCAGTAAGAGTGCGACGGAAGGCGTCTTCTTCCGCATATGCCACTTCAGAAATCGTTCCCCAATTCTCCTCGAGTTCAGGGTAGGAAGCCTTCATCGCGTCCTTCGAAGCGGTCAGCAGCGTCGGCATCGTAGCCGTATCAACACCAAGCAAACGCATCGAACGGACGGCGCGTCGAATGAGGCGGCGAAGCACATAACCGCGGCCGTCATTTCCAGGACGAACGCCATCACCAATCAACATCAGCGAAGAGCGTACGTGATCAGCAACCACGCGAAGACGAACGTCATCGTCGTAGGCAGCACCGGCCTCGGGGCCTGCGGCGCCGAGACCGTATTGCTTACCGCTCATCTCTTCGGCGGCAGCGATAACGGGATAAACCTCGTCAATCTCGTACATATTCGGTTTGTCTTGCATGACGAAGGCCAAGCGTTCCAAACCGGCACCGGTATCGATCGCTTTCTGGTCAAGCTCACCCAGCAGCGGGTAATCCTTACCGCTTCCCTCGCCGCGCATGTACTGGTCAAAAACCAGATTCCACAGCTCAAGATAGCGGTCGCCACCCGGGTCAACATTGCCGCCCACGGCCTCGGGACCATAAGCAGGACCGCGATCGTAGTGCCACTCGCAGCAGGGACCCGCAGGACCGGGCTGACCGGTGTCCCAGAAGTTCTCTTCTCGGGGTAGACGCACAATGTGGCGAGGATCCATTCCGACCTCCTTGGTCAGAACATCGAATGCCTCGTCGTCCTTCTCCCAAATGGTGACCCACATGCGATCGCCGTCGAGGCCATACTTGCCTTCCGATTGCGAACCAGTAAGCAGATCCCACGCGAAGTGAATAGCGCCTTCCTTGAAGTAATCACCGAAGGAGAAATTACCGTTCATCTGGAAGAAGGTACCGTGACGGGTCGTGCGACCGACGTTGTCGATATCGTTCGTACGAATGCACTTTTGAACGGATGCAGCCCTGGGCCAAGGCGCCGGTTCAACACCGGTGATGTAAGGAATGAAGGGCACCATACCAGCGATGGTGAACAAAATAGAAGGCTCAGGAGACACCAAAGAAACAGATGGACGAATCTCGTGTCCTTGTGATGCAAAGTAGTCAAGCCAACGTTGACGAATTTCAGAAGTGCGCATAGTACCCCATAGTAGTGGACATCAATAAGAATCGTGTATTGACAAGACGACTCAACAAAAAGAACAAGACCCCGAGGGAAACCCTCGGGGTCTTGGAAGACACACTCAGCGCGAGTAGTGTTCGACGACCATCTGCACGTCGCAGGTGACGGGAACTTCAGCGCGCTTCGGGCGACGCACCAGCGTTGCCTTCAGGCGAGCAATGTCAACGTCCAGGTAATCGGGAGTTGCGGGAAGAGCTTCCTGGTTGATGCCTTCAGCTGCAATCTCGAAGGGGACGCTGGTCTGAGACTTCGGCTTGACCTGCAGGGTCTGTCCCGGCTTCACACGGAAGGAAGGACGATCGACGATCTTGCCGTCAACCATGATGTGACGGTGAACGACGAACTGACGTGCCTGCTGGATGGTGCGAGCAAAACCTGCACGCAGCACCAGAGCGTCAAGACGCATTTCAAGGAGCTCGACCAAGTTCTCACCGGTCAGGCCAGCAGTACGACGTGCTTCTTCGAAGACGTGACGCATCTGAGCCTCACGAATGCCGTACTGAGCGCGCAAACGCTGCTTTTCCTTCAGACGAACAGCGTAGTCAGATTCCTGGCGGCGACGGGTACGACCGTGTTCACCGGGACCATACGGACGCTTTTCGAAGTAACGAACAGCCTTCGGGGTGAGAGCAAAGCCCAGCGCGCGAGACTCGCGCACCTGCTTGCGTGAACGATTGTGAGCCATTAAATGACCTTTCCTGTCTCTTATGTCGCATTCGCAAAACGAATGCGGGGTCAACTCCAGGCATAACGCCGTCGGCTAAGACCCCAGGTATACGTTGCCCATAAAGGCAACCGGATCAGTTTAACGTACTTTGAGCAATTCGCGAAGCGCAGCTAAGCGTTTCGCGAGCATGGCCTCATTACCATTCGTTGTCGGACGGTAGTAGGACGTCCCACGAAGATCCTCAGGAAGATAGTGCTGAGCCGCAACATGATGAGGTGCATCGTGCGCATAAATGTAGTCAACGCCGTGTCCAAGAGCTTGAGCACCACTGTAATGAGCGTCCCTGAGGTGCGTGGGAACTGGCCCACCTTTCCCTTGACGGATATCCCTCAGCGCTTCGTCAATAGCGAGGTAAGCGCGATTAGACTTTGGGGCTGCTGCTACCGCAATTACGGCTTCACTCAGAATAATTCGCGCCTCCGGCATTCCGACCATTGCAACCGCTTGCGCTGCAGAAACAGCCGTGGTGAGCACTTCGGGTGCCGCCATTCCGACATCTTCCGCAGCGCAAATCATGATGCGTCGCGCAATAAATCGCGGATCTTCACCTGCTTCAAGCATGCGCGCAAGATAGTGGATAGCGGCATCAACATCAGATCCGCGCATCGACTTAATGAAAGCGCTTGCCACGTCGTAGTGCTGATCTTGATCCCAACGCACTAAGGCCTGATTAGCAGCATTCTCAACGTCAGCGATTTCGATTTCCCGAGGCTCGCTCCCCTCTTCCACTCCCTGGCCGTCTCCCCCGCGCTCAAGGCACGAGGCCGCGGCGGCCTCGAGAAGAGTCAGGGCCTTGCGAGCATCGGCGCCGGCCAAGCGCAACAAAGCTGAGCGGGCATCAGCAGATAGGGAAAACAGAGATTTCAATCCCGATTCACTTGTTAAGGCACGATCAAGAAGAAGGGAGAGATCTTCACTGCTCAACGCATGAAGAGTAAGAAGTAAGGAACGAGAAAGAAGCGGAGAAATCACCGAAAAGGATGGGTTCTCTGTCGTTGCAGCTACTAGGGTTACCCAACGATTTTCGACAGCTGGAAGAAGAGCGTCCTGCTGCGATTTTGAAAAACGATGAACCTCATCAACAAAGAGGATCGTTTCTTCTCCCGTTGTTGTCAGGCCTCGTCGAGCCTGCGAGATCACATCACGAAGGTCCTTTACTCCGGACGTAACTGCAGAAACTTCACAGAAACGCCGACCAGAAGCACGTGCAATCAGATAGGCAAGAGTGGTCTTTCCTGTTCCCGGAGGGCCCCATAAAAACACGGAGCTTAAACCCGCAGGGGAATCAGTAGATGGAGTGAGAAGTCTACGCAGCGGTGATCCCGGCTTAAGAAGGTGCTGCTGGCCAACGATCTCATCAGCGCTTTGCGGGCGCATTCGGACCGCGAGTGGAGCATGGTCATCAACTACCGGAGTCCCGAAATCTTCGATCCCCTGCGTATCAAAGAGATCCATTTTCACTCCCCTTTAGTAGTGGCTGATGACAACCGTCCCGTTATCCGCCCAATCATAAATCCAGTGAGCACCGTCAACCGGCATATTCACACACCCGTGAGAGCCGCCGTAACCGGACCATCCAAAAGAGGAACGCCACGGAGCACCGTGGAGCGCATACCCCGCATAGAAGTAGGTGACCCATGGAACGCCTTCTGTGCGGTAATTGGTTCCATCTGCATTTTCACCTTCCATTGTCTGAGAGGCGTATTGCAAATAGACATGGAACTTACCGGTTACGGTTGGAGTATTGGGCGCACCCGGGACCATCGGGGTTGGACCGTGAACTATTGTCCGACCTTCATACGCAGAAACCGTGTTTTTCGACAAGTCGATATCGATCCATTTTTCACCGGCCGAAGCCTGGTAAACATCATCACCGTAGCCATCGGGAATATCTTGGCGATCATACTCGGGCTGAATCTTGTCGTAATCAAAATCGCCGGAATAGGACTTCCCATTATTGAGGGCATCCTCAATTCCGGAGATTACAGACTGTGTATTGTTCGCACGATAACCAACCGTGCCGGCCTTGAGCACGCCTACAACGTCACCACGACTATTAACACCCTGAATTCCTTTTTCGGATTCAACGTTCGTCGATTTTGCGAGATCATTCACCCAAGCTGATAGTGCATCCGAATCAAGCACAGCAGCACGCTCGCCCTCTGCGCTCACCTTGACCCATTTCATCTTGTCGGCCTTCGACGCAGTGAAATCGTCAATACCGTCAGTGATCGTCACGCTAGGAGCAATCAGTGATTGCGCTTGAGTAAGCGCTTCTTCAGCTCTCTGAGTATTAATCTTCGGTTCTTGAACCTCAACATTGATTGCCCTGGGGGAAGCACCCAAATCTTGAGCGACATCCTGCTGGACTTTCGCAAGATCAGCAGTATTCAGCGCAATACCCTCATGAGAAGGAACCACCGTAAAACCTGATCCATCTTCCTTAGGTGATAGAGCTGCGTCACTCACAGGGGTCCCCACGCGCTGCGCTAAAGAAGCTCCGAACCGAGAGAGTTGGGCGTTATCAAGGTGGACGACAGGGGTAATCGATCGAGAGCGGAAGATCCCGAGGAAACGAGAGACCAAACCTGAGTTCTCTGAGAAAGCAGCATCGACTGTCGCGGGGACATCAACAGTGATCCCTAAGTCCTCCAAGGTAGCCTGTTGTGTCGTATCGCCCAACTGCAAAGTAACTTGAGCGGACTCGACGCGTTGTTTCAAAGCGTCGTTAACCTGAGCTCGCGAGGAGGAAGAGAAAGACTGACCTGCGATGGATGTGCGCGGAAGCGCATGCGCAGAATAAAACCAGCCTGAGAACACCAAACCGGCGCACAGCAGACCGCATAGACCAAGGAGTGTCCACACTTTGAGGGAAAGCTTCTTCATAGCTCTCTCATGCTACCGGTTCTTCGAGCGGAAACACGGCGAAAAAAGGGACAAGAAAGACAATAGAACCGTGATGCTGCTTACTCAGCCTTGGAGGCTACTCCCATAGACTTGTATCCCCTGCGCCGCGTCGAGCAATTCGTCCCACGCCATCCGTATAGTCGATAACCGATGTTGCTTCGTCTCCTCCTACTGGAGCCACAACAACCAAATCGACAAGTGCACCGATTTTGTCATCGACATCGAAGCCATCACTCATCACCTGATCTTCACCGGGAAGGATGAGCGATGAAGCAACTAAGGGCTGCCCCAATGCAGCAAGAAGAGACTGAACAACACGGTGGTCAGGGATCCTCACCCCGATGGTGTGTTTCTTCTTATTCAGTGTCATTCTGGGAACTTCTTTTGTCCCGGGGAGGATGAATGTATACGGACCGGGAGTTGTTGCTTTCATTGCCCGGAATTGCGAATTGTCCATGATGACCAAATCGCCCAGACGCGAGAAAGCATCACAAAGCAACGAGTAATTGTGTTTGTCATCGAGTTTGCGAATCTGTCGAATTCGATCAATTCCCGATTTGTTGCCCATAAGACAGGCAAGCGCATAGCCAGAATCTGTCGGCAGTGCAATCAAACCCCCCTCGCGAAGAACGCCAACAACGCGATCAATAAGTCGCGTCTGAGGATTCACTGGATGAAGCTCGACATAGGACATGATCTGCTCCCGATACTTTAGAGATCTGATGCAATTGCGATTTGGAAAAGCGCTTCGCGCAAATCAGGGGCAACGCCTGAAGCGCTTAAGGCAGCAAAGAAGGCACCACGACCTTCATTCCACGTAGAGTCGAGACGCGTGAGCGTCTCAACCTCACAACGCGCGTGAGTCAAAATCCGACGAATCTGCTCTGAGCGTTTAGCCTCTTCACTCATCAGCTTCGCTTCCAAGTCAAAACTGGCACCCGTGCGCGTTTCAATAAAACCAAGCTCAGTCAATTGGGTATCGATTCCATGCCCATAGGTACGAACGAGGATCTTTCGTCGCACCGGGATCGAATCCAGATCCCCATCGGCACCATGAATGGTGAGTCTATGGCGAGCATCGTCCCATTCAAAGAGCGTACGAACAAGAGAAGCATCGCTATCTTGATCTTCAACCAGCTCATAGCTTGCATCCGCTCCACAAACGAGCAGTAGCTCAATTTCCTCAGGATTACCGGTTCCAACATTAGCCTGGCGTCCAAGTACTCCCAGCGTGCCTTCACCATCGGGAGCAGCCGCACTTCCACAAAGCGGAATGATTGATCCGCTTCGCGCAAAGAGCGGGGTCCGCGACAGCTCTGACCACAGCGAAAGCTTTCGATTGCCCTGATAGGCGATATTAGTCATGAGGTCAACCCACATGCCCTCTGGTAGCCATGCTTCAGAGCGACCCCGGCATGAGGCTTCAGAGAGCTGTTCAGTCACTGGAGCAGCGATGAGTTCACGCCCAAAGCGGAAGCAATTTGGGACCTCCCAAGCCTGAGCGTGGCCATCATGCTCCCAATACATCGGACGAACGAGTGGGAGAAGCTCATCACGACCATGGAATTGTTCGGAGTGAAGATACCCGACCAATCGGTGTCGGAAACGTAGATATTCCTCTTGAATCGCGCAATGAGGTTCTTCGAAAACCCATGGTTCCTTTCGCGTGAATGGATTATTCGACGAATGCAGACGCATGATTGGGCTAAATACACCACTTTGGATCCAACGGGTCTCCAATTCTGGATCGCGTACGCCAAGCATGTGCCCACCGATATCATGACTCCACCAGCCATAGCCGATATTTGAGGCAGTGGCGGTAAACTCAGGCTGGAACTGCAACGATTCCCAAGTGATGTAGGTATCTCCCGAAAAACCCAGAGGAAAGCGCTGAGATCCTGGTCCGCAATAGCGAGAAAGCGTAAGCCCTCTACCATGTCGGTGAGCATTATCAAGATAGTGATAGTGGTTGAGAACCCACAACGGGTCAAGCCCAGGAACGCTTGTATGCTCGCCTTGTTGCCAGTCGACCCACCAGAAATCAACCCCTTGATCTTCAAGTGGGTGCAGAATCTCTTCAAAATACGCCAGCATAAAATTGGGATTCGCTGGTTCAAAGAGGATTGTCTTTTTACTTTCTGGATCTACGCCCATTCTTTGGGCTAAGCGCTCATATCCCTCTTCAAAATATCGAATGCCATCAGCGGGGTGAAGATTGAGCGAGGTGTGAAGACCATTCTCATGCAAAGCATCAAGGAACTTTCCTGGATCTGGGAAAAGCTCAGGATCCCAGGTGTACCCTGTCCAACCTGACCCAGCTCCCGCGGGAGGGTTGGTGATATGCCAATCCATATCGATAACAGCGACTGCAAGCGGAACATCGTGACGAGCAAATTCACTCATCACTTCCAAATATTCTTCATCTGAGTAGCGGTGATATCTGCTCCACCAATTTCCTAAGGCATAGCGGGGCAGAATCGCTT
The DNA here is from genome assembly GCF_018370895.1 of Actinomyces sp. oral taxon 181. NCBI lineage: Bacteria > Bacillati > Actinomycetota > Actinomycetes > Actinomycetales > Actinomycetaceae > Actinomyces > Actinomyces sp. oral taxon 181. Next base: position 24,633 of record NZ_JAGYZL010000011.1, on the reverse strand, counting down.
GAGGACCGCTTAAGCGGAAGAAGGAACGCACGGCCTCGGGAAAATCGGGACCGCAGGCGAAAACGTAAATGTCCAAGTGCTCCGGACGCACCGCAAGGAAGACTCCATCACAAGAGACCGGACAGGTGCCATCAATTAACGATGTTATGCCACGGCCATCAACAACACCTTTATCCAGTTCACAGCGTCCATCGACCGTGTCCAGTGTTCTGGTTGTCCCGCGAAGGTTTCTTCCTTGAATCCAGGGAAATTCCGCGTCAGTCCCCCAACGCCAGGTTCCACCCCAGCTATCTTCTTCCCTTACTTGAGCCCACAATCCATTGGAGCTGGGTTCCTTGCCGTCATAGTGGAAGGACATGTGTGGAGTCTCAATAACTACGCCGCCGAATTCGTCACGATCGATACGTAGATCCTTCACAGGTAGGCACTTGCGCCATGCCATCATTTGAGTCGGTCCGTCAAGGAATTCAGCGCTCGGATCCCATTCAAGGCGGATCACAGTGTCAGAGAGAATTTCGATCCTCCACTGTGGGCCTTCAATCACTTGCTCGGCGGGAGGCACCTGAATTGGTGAAGGTAGCAAATGAGGTGGAAGAAGCGCCATCACGTATCACTCCTGAGGAATCGGCATTGAACCCTGTTGACTACCAAGATTAGTCTTTCACTTCCAGATCTGCCTATTCACTGAGCAATAAAATCCGGGGTGGTTGATTCGCATCAACCACCCCGGAAACTTGCCAGAAATTAGCCGAAAAGACCTTTACTTTTCAGTGCTAGTTTCAGAGTCCTCTTCGCCGCGCTTCTTCGGCTTCGCATCAACACCAGCCTCCTTGCGCTGAGCAGGAGTAATCGGCGCAGGAGCATCGGTCAACGGATCGTATCCGCCACCCGACTTGGGGAAGGCAATGACGTCGCGAATTGATTCAGACTTGGTAAGCAACGAAACAATTCGGTCCCACCCGAAGGCAATGCCGCCGTGCGGAGGAGCTCCGAACTTGAATGCATCAAGAAGGAATCCAAACTGGGTTTGTGCTTCTTCCTCACCAATACCCATGACCTTGAAGACGCGGTTTTGGATATCGCGACGGTGAATACGGATCGAGCCACCACCGATTTCATTACCGTTGCAGACAATGTCATAGGCATAGGCCAAAGCATTTCCGGGATCCTGATCGAAAGAATCCAGCCATTCAGGCTTCGGCGAGGTAAAGGCGTGGTGGACAGCAGTCCATGCACTGTGTCCAAGAGCAACGTCACCTTCGGCCACGGCATCTCCGGTCGGCTTGAAGAGAGGTGCGTCGACAACCCAAGTAAACGCCCACGCATCAGGATCGATCAGGTTGCAGCGCTTACCGATCTCGAGGCGGGCGGCGCCGAGCAGCTCGCGCGAGGCAGTGGGCTTGCCAGCGGCGAAGAAAATACAGTCACCGGGCTTAGCGCCAGTAGCCTCCGCGAGGCCAGCGCGCTCGGCTTCAGTAATGTTCTTTGCAACCGGACCGCCAAGGGTGCCTTCCTCATCAAGAGTGACATAAGCAAGTCCCTTGGCCCCACGTGCCTTGGCCCATTCCTGCCACTTGTCGAAGGTACGGCGAGGCTGGGAGCCGCCGCCGGGCATTACGACAGCACCAACGTAGGGTGCCTGGAAGACTCGGAAAGTCGTGTCCTTGAAGTACTCGGTCAGATCAACAAGCTGGTATCCGAAACGAAGATCAGGCTTATCAGAGCCGTATTGCTCCATCGCGTCCTTGTACGTCATGCGAGGGATCGGGGTCTGGAGATCGTACCCAATGAGGGCCCAGACATTCTTCAAGATCTCTTCTGCAACGGCGATGACGTCGTCCTGATCGACGAAGCTCATCTCAATATCAAGCTGGGTGAATTCCGGCTGACGATCCGCACGGAAGTCTTCATCACGATAGCAGCGTGCAATCTGGAAGTAACGTTCCATTCCGGCAACCATCAGCATCTGCTTGAAAAGCTGCGGGGACTGCGGTAGCGCATACCAAGAACCGGGTGACAGACGAGCGGGAACAATAAAGTCGCGCGCGCCTTCAGGGGTGGAACGTGTCAGCGTCGGCGTTTCAATTTCGACGAAATCATGAGCGTAGAGAGTATCGCGAGCAGCGCGTGAAACCTTCGAACGTAGGCGCAGAGCGTACTGCTCAGGTTCACGACGCAGATCAAGATAGCGATACTTCAAACGCGTTTCTTCACCGACGTTGCCTGAATCTTCCGCGTTGGAGGACACCTGGAAAGGAAGTGGCGCAGAAGTATTGAGAATTTCAATATCGTCACCCATGACTTCAATAGCACCCGTTGCGAGATTCGGGTTCTCGTTGCCTTCAGGACGAGCACAGACCTCTCCGGTCACTTTCAAAACGAACTCGCTGCGCAATTCGTGGGCAACGCGTTCATCGCGAACAACCACCTGCGCAATTCCGGAAGCATCACGGAGATCAATGAATGCGACACCGCCGTGGTCGCGGCGTCGATCGACCCATCCGGTCAGAGTGACGGTTTGGCCGACAAGGTCGAGGCCAAGCGTTCCAATATTGTGAGTGCGAAGCACTGTTTTTCCTTTCGTTGGTACCATCCGCGAGACGAGCGGCGGCACGGACATAATACCCCCATTGCTCCCCCACACCTTGATCAACGAGTCGACACCTTGAGTTCATTCGTTTGATTTTGTTCACCAATAATTTGCTGTGCTGCACCTTTTGTAGACACTGACCAAGGTCTCAGACGAAATATGCAAGGATAATGTCATGTCCCCACATCCTCGAGCTGAGGCATGGTCAAGTGCGGAAAAAGGACTCATGCTCTCCTCCGTCGTCTTGATTACGCTTTCCGCTTTTGAATCGCTTGCAACGACCACGATCATGCCGAACGTCGTTGCCTCTTTCCATGCAGATTCCTGGTTCGCAGTTTCTTCGGGTGCTGCTCTGATTACAAACTTGATTGCAAACGTCCAGGCAGGAGGTCTCAGCGATGCATTGGGCGTGAAAAAGGTATTTGCTTGGGGATTAGGGCTTTTCTGCGTAGGACTATTAGTAAGTACTTTCGCCCCCCATATCGCAGTATTCGTTCTCGGTCGGCTCATCCAAGGACTGGGTGGTGGATTTATCATTGTCCCGCTCTACGTCCTTGTCGGAGCAATAGCCACCCCCCTGCATCGTCCACGCTACTTTGCAGCTTTCTCCCTGTCGTGGGTCTTTCCTTCCCTCGTAGGACCTGCCCTTGCCGGACTAATCGTGACGCATATCGGATGGAGAGTGGTTTTTGGTGTAGCTCCTCTCCTCGCAGTATTCGGCGTGATCCCACTTCATTCAGTTCTTAAAAAGTTCTCGGTCCCATCTCAAGGAGTTCCACCTTCTTCGCGTTTTCTCCGACTGGCACTGGGCAGCGGTATTGGTGTATTTCTTTTACAGATTTCGGGTACTTTTACTTCAATCTGGACAATGCTGCTTGTGGGCTCTGCAGGTCTTACGCTCTCCGCCATAACGCTTCCGCGCCTTCTCCCGCCTGGCTCTTTTACTCTGAAGCGTGGCATCCCAGCACTAGTCGTGACTCGTTTGCTCATGATGGGAGCGGTAACAGGCGCAGAAGTTGTACTGCCTTTACTTCTCCAACGTGTTCAGGGCTGGACTCCGAGTTCAGCCTCACTCGTCGTTACTGCTAGTGCTCTGTCGTGGGCTGCCGGTTCGGTCATCCAATCTCATATCCACGTAGGCACAAGTCGGTTAAGGCTCCCGCGAATCGGAATGGTCTTTGTTGTCATTGGCCTGGCGCCACTAACAATGCTTCTCCAGACATCCGCCCCTCACTGGCCAATCTTCATCGCCTGGCTCCTTGCTGGACTTGGTGTTGGCCTCACCCACTCGACGATTTCAGATCTCACGCTTGGCTCAACCGATCCTTCAATGCACGGACGAGCATCCTCGTGGCTTCAGGTTGCCGATTCAGCTGGCGCAGCCGTCGAGCTCGCTTTTGTTTCTCTTGCGCTGGCTCTCTGGAACGCTATCGGCTTCACAGGCCCTATTGCTTATCTCCCCGCAACCTTAATCGCGCTCGGAATTGCTATTGTCGGCGTATTTGCAGCAATGAGAACGCGCGAGGAAGATCTTCTCCCCCGCGCGTCTGCTCAGTGATCTAGTTGGCGCTCAACGTCCGAAACGGCGTCCCTTCCCCAGCTTCTTCGAGGCCGATTTCCGCTGAGGTTGGGTAGCTCTCCCACCCCTCAAGGAGGACTTTTCGCCGAACTCGCGACTGCCTCGGCGATCATCACGACGATGATCATCTCCATGGCCTAAACGGTGCCCACGTCCGCGCTCCGTGCGGGACTTCGCAGAATCTCGGGAATCTTTTCGTGAAAGCGCAGCCTTCCTCGGGGAATGAGCCTTCCCATCGGGTCCCTCATCGACACGGATTCTCAGTGCACGTCCTGAAACATGCGCCTTTGAAATCCGAGCCATGGCATCCGGACGAAGGTCTGTATGAATTTCGACTAGAGAGAAGGTCGGGTAGATATCAATATGACCGATATCTGCACCGGCGATACCACCTTCACCAGTGATGGCGCCGACAATCGCACCGGGCTTGACGCGGTCTTTCTTCCCCACCTCGATGCGGTAGCGCGTACCGGTCCCAACTGCGTGCCGAGGCGAAGCCCCCTGTTTACGCGCCTTGAGTGGGCGGTCGTTGTCGCGCCCGCCCTCAAAGTGTGCGCGTGAAAATTCGCCCGATTCATCAAGTTCTTCCTCGCGACGAATCTTTCCATTACCACGACGGTCCTCGGCAATGCGTGCAGCGGGTCCTTCATCCCCCACTGCCTGGGCAAGAAGTGCGGCCGCAATATCCTCAATATCCAATGAGGTCGTGTCATGGACCTCATCAAGAAGCTGCCGATAAAGATCAAGTCGTCCACGTTCAATACGTGCGCCAATGGCATCCAAGATTCTGCTGGCTCTGAACTGCGAGACAGCAGCGGGTGAAGGAATCTCAACCTCTTCCATGGGGGTACCGGTAAGCTTCTCGATCTTGCGAAGTCGACCATGTTCCCGAGGCGTGAAGAAGGTCAACGAGCGCCCTTCGCGCCCGGCGCGCCCAGTACGTCCAATTCGGTGTACATAAGCTTCTGCTTCACGGGGAACATCAAAGTTGACGACCAAACCAATTCGTTCAACGTCGAGGCCTCGAGCGGCAACATCGGTTGCAACCAGAACATCAAGGGAGCCGTTCTTGAGGCGTTCCACCATGCGTTCGCGTTCGGTCTGTGCGACATCACCCGAAATACCTGCGGCTTTAAACCCTCGCGAGTTCAGTTCAAGAGCAATTTCCTCAACATCCAGACGCGTGCGGACGAAGACAATTGCAGCGTCAGATTCTTGCGCGCTCTGGTGTTGAGCACGAGTAGCAAGAACACGCGAAAGCGCACCAATCTTGTGCTTGTAAGGAACAACAGCATAGGTTTGGTGAATCGTATCAACAGTTGAAGACTCTTCAGAAACAGCAATCTTCAGAGGATCCTTCAAATGCGTTTGCGCAATTTTTTCAATTGCGGCTGGCATGGTGGCAGAAAAGAGGGCGGTCAAACGATCATCAGGAACTGAGGCGGTAATTGTCTCGACGTCCTCTGCAAAGCCCATACGGAGCATTTCATCTGCTTCGTCAAGCACCAACATAACGACGTTGCTGAGATCCAACGCGCCTTTCTCAATAAGGTCGATCACGCGGCCGGGAGTGCCGACAACGACCTGTGCACCGCGCTTAAGCGCGCCGATCTGAGGACCGTAGGCGGAGCCCCCATAGACGGGCACGACGTCGATATCACGGCTCTGAGCGGCAAAGTCAGAAATCGCCTGAGCGGACTGCATGGCCAATTCGCGCGTAGGTGCAAGAACAAGTGCCTGCACATGACGTTGCTCTGAATCAATCAAAGCTAAGAGCGGCAGGCCAAAGGCCGCGGTCTTTCCAGTTCCCGTCTGAGCAATTCCAACGACATCATGGAAGTCACGAAGCGCCGGGATTGCCTCAGCCTGGATAGGGGTTGGAACCTCATAGCCCATGTTGGTGATGGCTTTGAGGAGATCATCGGGCAGTCCAAGATCTGCAAAAGTAGTTTCGGAAGTGTTTTCGGGTGCAGTGGACACAGTTTTCCTTACGATTAGCGTCGCTCAGGGTCGACTTCACGGATGAAGCGCAACCCCACACCGTTTTCACCGCCGAGGCTATGCTCGACCACCATTGGGTAGCGCCTCGTTGCCTAGCAAGGCTATCAGGTCAATGCTCCAGAAACAGTAGTGCCTTCGGTGAGATCTAACACCGAAGGCACTAAAACAACTTAGAGATCCGTTTCATCCGTAGGTCGGATCGCAGGACGCACATCATCTTCAGGAGGTTGCCAACTGTAGATGTCAGCCTCTACCTGTTCGCCTGAGCGAATGTCCTTCACAGTATCTGCGCTTCCATCCGAACCGGGGAACCATACGAAGGGGATTCCTCGTTTATCGGCGAACTTAATTTGCTTGCCGAATTTTGCGGCGCTAGGCGCCACATCGGTTGGAATACCACGCCTACGCAAAATAGTTGCCAAAGCATTGCAGTGTCGACGCTCTGACTCATCGGCAACGGCAATAACGACACAGGTCGGTACTTTCCGCGAAGCGGAAACCATATCCTGCGAAAGAATTCGCGAGACGAGACGAGAAACACCAATTGAGAGTCCTACTCCCGGGTAGGTCCGCTTCCCGTCCTTAGCAAGTGAGTCATAGCGCCCACCGGAGCAAATAGAGCCAAGATCTTCATGACCCACAATTTCGCTTTCGTAAACCGAACCGGTGTAATAGTCGAGGCCACGAGCAATCTTGAGATCAGCAATGATGACTCCCGGAATTGCAGCATTTGCCTCGTCAACAAGAGCGCAAAGCTCGCTGAGCCCTTGATCAAGAGTTTCACTGGAAACACCTAAATCAGCAACTTCCTGCTGAAGACGTGAAGCATCTTCGGTACGAATCTTCGCCATGCGTAGAAGAACGTCAATCTGCTCGGGGCTCAACCCTGCCTCGACCAGTTCTTCCCTCACACCCTCTGGGCCGATCTTGTCGAGCTTGTCCAATCCCCGAAGTGCCGATTCAACATCACTCACTCCAATGCCTTCACAAACTCCCTGAACAACCTTTCGGTTGTTCACGAGAACATGAACAGGTGGGATCGGTAAAGACATCAAGGCCTCGGCCATGACAAGAGGAAGATCAACTTCGTAGTGGAAGGGCAACTCCCCCAATCCAACGACATCGATATCAGCCTGAGTAAACTCACGGAAACGCCCATCCTGCGGGCGTTCTCCACGCCATACCTTCTGAATCTGGTAACGCTTGAAGGGGAAATCCAGCTCGTTTGCGTTCTCAATGACGTATCTCGCGAAGGGCACGGTTAAGTCAAAGTGAAGGCCCATCTGGCGTTCTTTGGAAGATCGCTGTCCCTCATCTTTCAGTGCCTGTAGGCGATCCAGAACATAGATCTCTTTCGAGGTTTCGCCCTTGGATTGAAGCTGTTCAAGTGTTTCAACCGCTCGAGTTTCGATACCCGCAAATCCATGGAGCTCAAATACAGAACGGATGTGATCAAGAATCGCTTGTTCAACAATGCGGCCCTGCGGGAGCCACTCGGGAAATCCTGAAAGTGAAGTACGTGCCATAATCCCTATTCTTTCACGGAGGAGCTCAGCTGTCGGCCCGAGCCACGGGTACGACGAGAAAGAAATTAACCGATGCTCTTCGCGCGACGTAGATAGGCATTATTCGCCAATTCGTCACCCATCGTCGTCGCTACAGAGTGCCCGGGGAAAAGAATCGTCTGCGGATCAATCACATTTGCAAGGGTTCGTAGAGTGTGCCGCATCTGGGTCTCGTCACCGCCAGGCATATCAGTTCGTCCCACCGAACCGGCAAAGATAACGTCGCCACTGAGGGCCCACGGAACAACAACCCCAGTGTCTAGAGCGCGCACGCCATTCCAATAGACAGTCAGTGCCGAGGCTCCCAAGAAAAGCGCCGAGCCCTCAGTATGCCCAGGAGCTGGGACCATACGGAGAACAAGGCCAGGAACATACTCAAAGGAGTCGACCGGGCAGTCCTTGATAACCGAGGGCTTACGCCATCCTTCACTCACTTCTTCCGGAAGCGGGAGCGAAACGTAGGATGCTGGATCATCAAGGCGGTATGCGTCCGGTCCGGGGATCCAGACAGGTGCAGGCCCCTCCGGTGCCCAAGACGCAACCTCAGCGCAGTCCCATACATGGTCAGCATGACCGTGCGTTGCTAAAACTGCGCCAACATATGCTCCGTCTTCCTCAAGTGCCCGACGAATTTCTTCACGCACACCAAAAGAAGGATCAACAACAAGCGCTCCCACCTGCCCGTCTCCCTGAGACTGCGGCGTAATCACACAGCAATTCGCACCATAGAAGGGAGTGGGGATGACGTGGATTCGAATGTTTTCGTTCACGACAGCGACGAGGAAATCTGATCGAACCAAGCCTGCTTCGTTTCCAGTGCCTGCGTCAGCTCGCGAACCTTCGCCTCATCAGCCGAGGCCTTCGCTTCTTTGAGGTCAGCGCGCAACTGGTCGAGCTGGTCTTCAAGCTGACCAAGCATTCCCGTGGCACGAGCACGAGTCTCTGGATTCGTACGGCGCCATTCAGCTTCTTCAGCCTTACGAAGCTCATCTTCAACCGCACGAAGCCGGGCTTCGATCTTACGGAAGTGCTCTGAAGGAACACGACCAATCTCAGCCCAACGATCTTGAATTGACCTCAGAGCAGACTTGGCCTCTTCGTGGTCAGTGATTGGCAGAAGCGCTTCAGCTTCCTTCAGGAGTTCTTCTTTCGCACTCAGGTTTGCTTGGTACTCAGAATCAACGGCAAGATCGTTGCGGTGACGCGCATCGAAGAATGCCTGCTGGGCGGCGCGGAAACGTGCCCACAGTGCATCATCTTCACGACGAGAAGCACGCGGTGCGCGCTTCCATTGCTCCATCAATTCACGGAAGGCATTGGAGGTTTCACCCCAGTTGGTCGAGTCCTTCAAGGCTTCTGCACGAGCAATAATCTCTTCCTTGACGCGCTTTGCCTGTCCCTGTCGCTCATCGAGCTCAGAGAAATACTGCCGACGACGACGATCAAATTGCGTGCGGGTTGCAGAGAATCGCTTCCACAGTTCGTCTTCTGCGGCCTTATCCAAGCGCGGTCCACGACGCTGAAGCTGCTTCCATTCTTCAAGCAGATCGCGCAGGACCTGACCCGATTGCTTCCAGTGAATCTTGCTGGACTCTTTAGCGAGGATTGCCTCTGCACGCTCAACAAGAGCGGTGCGCTCTTCCAGAGCGTGTTCCTTTGCGAGGCGACGCTCTTCCTTCGCTTCTTCCTTACGAGCTTGCGCCCGCTCCTCTACAGCTTGGACGCGTGTGCGCAGCGCCGGAAGATCACCAATAGCATTGGGCTGTTCGACAGCTTCCTTGAGCGTGGCAAGAGTCTGGTCGATCTCCTTCGGCCCAAGGCTCGACAAACGGTCTTCAAAGAGCTTAATCGTCGCTTCGAGATCCGCGTAGCGACGCGTGTAAAGCGCGAAAGGATCCGATGGAAGGCCCTCGGGGAAGGATCCGATCATTCGCTCAGTATCACCGTCTTGAACCCACACATTTCCCTGGGAATCAATTCGACCAAAATCGATCGAAAGCTCGGTCGATCCGGACGGTTCGACAGTACGTGCAGCGGCGACTTCAGGCTCAACGGCCTGGGTTTCAGGCGAAGTAGTCACGATATTCCTTCGAGGTTGGGACAGTTTCCCATCCGACGCGATGCATGGATTTTCCACACAGGCATACCTTCAGCGGTACATGCTCCATCCTAAAGGAAAAAACCGCCAATCTCATAAAAAATAGGGTGACGTCTCACGAGGTTGCCGCAAAATGAGACAGCGTGACTAACTCGCAGAGGTCGAAACACGTACCGCTTCGAACACCCCATCCACACGCCTCAGCGCGGCAAGCACCGCATTCAAATGGCTCATTTCAGCCAAATGGAAGCTAAATCGCGCAGTTGCAACCTGGTCTCGCGTTGAAACAGTAGACGCAGAGACGATATTGACTCGATATTCAGTCATAACTTTCGTCAGATCTGCAAGCAACCCGGGACGGTCCAGAGCTTTCGTCTGAATTTGAACGAGATACTGTGCTTGAGAATGTTCGTTACTCCACGAAACCCTGACAAAACGCTCCGGATGCAAACCTTCCAGACGGACGGCATTGGGGCATGAGCGCTGGTGGACAGAAACGCCTTGACCGCGGGTAATAAAACCGACGATGTCATCTCCGGGAACTGGTGTGCAACACCGTGCAAGTTTCACCCACACGTCATTAGCGTTCATCCCATCAACGCTCACGCCTTGTCCCTTCGCACTGAGCTCAGGGGCCGAATGGAGATGTCCTCCCGGGGTGACTGCCTCGGAGAGGGTTTCTTCGGTGCCATCTCCCCCACCGAGATTTTCAACAAGCTTAGAGACAATGTTCTGCGCAGAAATATGGCCATCGCCAACAGCTGCATACAGACCCGAAATATCTGGATACCCCAGCGATGTCGCGACTGAAAGAACTGAATCATGGTTCATCAGACGCTGCAAAGGCAAGTTTTGTTTGCGCATTGCGCGCGCAATACTTTCCTTACCCGCCTCTACTGCTTCTTCTTTTCGTTCTCGAGAAAACCATGCTTTGATCTTTGACCGAGCACGCGGCGAAGCAACAAAAGCAAGCCAGTCACGCGAAGGAGCAGCTTTATCTGATTTTGAAGTGACGACTTCAACGGTTTGCCCGGACTCAAGTCGAGTATTAAGCGGGACGAGGCGGCCGTTAACCTTTGCGCCTACAGTCCGATTTCCGACCTCTGTGTGCACTGAGTATGCAAAGTCCACGGGAGTTGCCCCGCGAGGAAGTACAACCACTTCTCCCTTAGGTGTAAAGACATAGACTTCGTCACCAGAAATCTCATATCGAAGCGAATCAAGGAATTCTTCGGGATCCCCCGTTTCGCGTTCCATATCAACCAGTGCGCGCAACCAGTTCATCTGTTCATCAGCGCTCATCCGGTCAGAATCCAAAGAGTTGGCATTCGGATTCTGCTTGTATTTCCAGTGTGCCGCGACGCCATGTTCTGCATGTTCGTGCATCTCATAGGTGCGAATCTGAATTTCAACCGGTTTGCCACCCGGGCCGATCACCGTTGTGTGCAGCGACTGATAGAAGTTGAACTTCGGCATCGCAATGTAGTCTTTGAAGCGCCCCGGGATTGGATTCCATCTTCCGTGGAGAGCCCCTAGAACCGCATAGCAGTCACGGACGGTTTCGACCAACACGCGCACTGCAACAAGATCAAAGATCTCATCAAATGCCTTATTGCGGACGATCATCTTCTGATAAATCGAATAGTGATTCTTAGGGCGCCCAGTCACCGTTCCCTGTGTACCCGAACGTCGCAAATCTTCTTCGATCTGAGAAATTACTTCGCGTAGGTAAAGATCGCGTTCAGGTGCTCGTTCCGCAACCAGATGGTCAATTTCTTCATAAATTTCGGGATAAAGGATTTTGAAAGATCGCTCTTCCAGTTCCCATTTGATCATATTCATCCCGAGGCGGTGCGCTAGGGGTGCGTAGATTTCAAGAGTTTCCCGTGCCTTCTTCTTCGCTGATTCGACAGGGACAAAACGCCAGGTACGGGCGTTGTGAAGACGATCGGCAAGCTTAATGAGAAGCACTCGAATATCGCGGCTCATCGCGATAATCATCTTGCGCAGAGTTTCGGACTGCGCACGTTCCCCGTAACGAATCTTATCGAGTTTAGTAACCCCATCAACCAGCTGAGCAATAGCCGGGCCGAAATCAGCTGTGAGCTGCTCAAGACTGTAGTCAGTGTCTTCAACCGTATCGTGAAGAAGAGCTGCAGCAAGCGTAGGTGAAGTCATCCCGACTTCAGCCAAGATTGTCGCTACTGCAACGGGATGAGTGATGTACGGTTCGCCGCTCTTACGCATCTGGCCGCGATGCGCTTTCTCGGCCGTCGCATATGCGCGCTCAATCAGAGAAACGTCAGCTTTCGGATGGTTGGCACGAAGTGCGCGAACCAAAGGTTCAATCTCAGGCGTCATCATCTTCGAACGAGCACCGAACCACACCAGGCCTGAACGCACGCGTGACCCGGCCGCAGGTGGCCGGGTCACGTTGTCATTTTGCTCACTCATCCCTCAATGATACAAGCGATCATCGGGAATGAAAGCCTCGACTTAGAAAACGACAGCAGTTTCAACCTTGACGTGAGGTTCAAGCTTGGAACGTCCGCCAAGAGCTTCAAGTTCCAAAAGGATTGCGACGGCTTCTACCTTCGCACCACACTGCTCGAGAAGCCTGACAGAAGCAGCTGCCGTTCCGCCTGTAGCCAAGACGTCGTCAACGACTAAGACACGCGCGCCTTCTTCAACGAGGCCCGGATTAAGCTCCATTCGAGCCTTACCGTATTCAAGCTCGTAATCGATACCGATTACTGGACCGGGAAGCTTCCCTCCCTTACGCACAGTGATCATTCCAATGCCGAGCGCAGTCGCCAAAGGTGCTGCAAGGATAAAACCACGAGATTCCAGTCCTGCAACCGCGTCGATACGCCCGCGGTAATGGTCAGCCAGCAAGCGAATCAATTCCGCGAAGGCGTTGCCATCCGCCAAAAGAGGGGTGATATCGCGGAAAAGCACACCTTCCTCAGGGAAGTCTTGTACTTCGCGGAGATGGGTGCGGACAAGTTCACTAACTTCTGCTCCGAGTTCTGCGCTCATCAGCGGGCCTTCTTCCTCTTGGGTTGGGCTTCATTTCCAAGGCGACGACCAGGCTGGACCGGGGCCACACGTACATCGTCACCGGTACGACCTTCACGTTCGCGTCGCTTCGCGACCAAAGCATCGTGTTCTTTGGTTGACGAGCGGCGTTCTTCCAGCATAACCAACAACGGTGAAGCAATGAAGATCGAGGAATATGTTCCAACGATCATACCGACGAACAGAGCAAGAGAAATGTCGGTCAATGTGCCCGCGCCCAGAAGAATCGAACCGATGACAAGAATTGAGCCAACCGGAAGCAACGCCACGATCGAGGTATTGAGCGAACGCACCATTGTCTGGTTCACAGCAAGGTTGACCATGTCACCGTAGGTGTAGCGATTTTGATCGTTAATCCCCTTAGTGAGTTCTCGAACCTTATCGAACACCACGACGGTGTCATAGAGCGAATAACCCAAAATCGTCAAGAAGCCGATAACTGTTGCTGGCGAAACCTCGACACGAGTAACTGCGAAGAAACCGATGGTTGTCGCAATATCGTGGAAGAGCGCGAAAATCGCTGCGACGGACATCGTCCACGATCTGAAGTATGCAGCCATCAGTACTGCGACAAGCGTCAAGAAGATCAGAAGCGATTGCGCAGCTTTAGCGGTAACATCGCGTCCCCAGGAGGGACCGATAGACGCAGACTGAACATCCTTCGCATCGACCTTGTAGGCGCTTGCAAGGGCTTCGCGAACGTCGAGTGTCTTTTGTGAATCCAAAGATTCAGTCTGAACTCGGATGCCATCAACACCCACAGAAGAGACACGAACTTCAGACGCAAGGTTTCCCTTTTGGATAGCATCGTATGCCGGCTGCTGGGAAGTCTCAGAAAGACCCGTCAGAGTGAATTGCGAACCACCGGTGAATTCAAATGACCGGTTAAGTCCAAAAATTCCAATGAGAATCGCACAAATAGCTATCACGGCCAAGGCTGCTCGGACGAAAACCCGACGCTTCAGGACAATCCGATAGGACTTCTCGCCCGAATAAAGGGCATTACCCCACTGGGCATAACTCATCATTGTTCTTCTCCTGCCTGCTCGGAAGAAGTGTGGTCCTCGGCCTCTTGACTCCCCTGTTCAGCCAGACGTGCCGCACGCTTGCGTTCTGCCAAAGAAAGCGGCTGGCCTTCAGCATTGGTCTCGGAAGTGCTGCTAGCGGAACCAACACCCGAAACCACCACGCGGCCTCGGCCGGCGTAGGTAACCGCCGAACGGGCACCGAGGTGCTCGGGATCAAGTCCGGAGAGCTTATGTCCCCCACCGAAGAACTCAGTACGGATGAGCAGCTCCATCATCGGGTGTGTGAAGAGGAAGATCACGATCAGGTCGACAACTGTTGTCACGCCGAGGGTAAATGCGAAGCCCTGAACACCACCAACAGCCAGGATGTAAAGAACCACTGCGGCAACGAGGTTGACCGCATCCGAAACCAAAATGGTTCGCTTGGCACGATCCCAACCCTCATCGACAGCGGCACTCAGCGGACGGCCATCGCGCACTTCATCTCGAATACGCTCGAAATACACGATGAAGGAGTCTGCTGTCACGCCGACTGAAACGATCAAACCGGCAATGCCGGCAAGCGACAGACGGTATCCAACCGCCCACGACAAGACCGTAATCACCAAGTAGGTCAGGCACCCCGCGACGACAAGCGAGCCAGCGGAGATGATTGCCAGGCCTCGGTACTGCCAAATCATGTAAAGGACAACAAGAACCAGACCAATCAAGCCTGCCCACAGGCCCTTCTCCAAGTGTTCGGAGCCAAGGGTTGCGGAAATCTGCTGCTCAGACTGGACCTCGAAGTTCAACGGGAGCGAACCAAAGCTCAGCTGGTTCGCAAGTGCGGCCGCACTCTTTGCAGTGAAGTGACCCGTAATCTGCGCGGTACCCGTGGGAATTTCCGCATTCATCGACGGCGCGGTAATCACTTGGCCGTCCAAAACAACGGCGAAGTGGTTCCGATCCGGCTTGCCGAAGTTGGTCCCGCTTTGGGTGTCATTGCGCAGATCGTAAAGACGCTTCGAAGCCTCGGCAAACTGCTTGGTTCCCTCAGCGTTGAAGGTGAGATCAACACCCCACTCACCAGTGGAGTGTCCCTGGGAGTTCATACCCATTCCGGCAGTGGCTTTGGAGAGCTCCGAACCTGAAACGTCAACGGGACCCAGAAGATACTTAATCTGTCCGTTCGAATCACATGCAACATAGGGCTTATCAGCAGGCGCTTCGGTGCGGCCGCCGCGGCCGGTCGTGCAATCAAGGGTGTACAGATCGAAGATAGCTTGCTCGGTCGCCCACTTCAGGTCTGAGTTGTTCTCAGGCTGTTCAGTGGGAGTATCCGAGAGCTGACCATCCTTATTCTGATCAGCCAGTTCTTTTGCACGCTCAGGACTTAGAGCGGAGCTAACAGTTGAGGGGCTTGCCGACACCGAGGGAGATGCAGATTCACTGGGCGCAGCAGACTCGGACGCTGAGGGCGTTGAGCTTGCAGAGGCCTCTGGATTGTTCACCTGCGTCTGGTTACTAGAATCGGTAGCGCTCGGGGAAGGGTCACTTTGCGCTTGGGTAACCGCAGGAAGCATCGCAAGAACCGGACGGAAATTCATCTGGGAGGACGAGCGGATCAGGTTCAGCGTTTCCTGAGAGGGAGTACCTGGAATCGATACCGAGATATTCGAGGAGCCCAGCGAAGAGATCTCGGACTCTGACACACCTGAGGCATCGATACGCTGACGAATGATATTGATCGCCTGGGTAATGTCGTTCTCAGTAACCTCGCGATCCACCCCGCCAGAAGCAACCGGAGTCAGGATCAACTGTGTACCACCCTGCAAGTCCAAAGCAAGCGAAGGAGTATACGAAGCACCTTTATTCGTCAGTTTTCCGACAACAAGAGATGCCGTACCAAGAACAAAAATAAAGATCAGAGTAAATAGAGCACGCCAAGGATGGCGCTTTTGAGTTGTCACGATGGTCTACCTTTAGTTCCCTTCGGGATCACTTCGTCTCGGTCGAATCGTCCTGCGAATCTAAGCCGAGAACCGGCTCGTCTTCAGATTCTCCAGAAGCGTCGTCTTTCTCTGCATCAGTGCCCTGGAATGGAAGTTCCTCAGCCACGTCCAGAATTGCTCGCTGATCCCAATAAGTTTCGTGACCACCGGGGGTCTCAAGAATGACGATCTCACCATCTTGATCAACGAAACGTCCCCAGAATCCAGAGCGCAAACGAACCCACGCACCGGGGACCATCATTTCCTTACGACGTTCTTCAGCCTTCTTTTCCTGTTCAGCCATACGCTTTCGAGCGCGACTATTAAAAATAAACATGACGACAAGCATCAGGCCGATGAAAATCAGGAACTGTGTACTCACGATCTATCTTTCTTCTTGGGGCAGGAATGCATGAAAGCTATCCGCATACAGTGTAATAGGAAGCAGCGCATTTGGGTGACATCCCAACGTAAAAACGAGATTACTCAAAGAGAGCAGATTCAGCCGGCGGCGTTAAACCAAGATGTTTCCACGCTTTAGCGGTTGCCATCCGACCGCGTGTCGTCCTTAGAATAAAACCTTCACGAACCAAATAGGGCTCTGCAACAGTCTCGACGGTCTCTGCTTCCTCGCCAACAGTCACTGCAAGCGTAGTAAGACCAACCGGTCCTCCCGCAAAACGGCGACACATTGCGTCAAGAACAGCACGGTCCAGACGGTCAAGTCCAAAAGCATCGACCTCGAAGAGCTCAAGAGCACCTCGCGCAGCATCAAGCGTGAGCTGACCATTGCCTCGGACTTGGGCGTAATCAACTACACGCCGCAGCAGCCTATTGGCGATTCGAGGAGTACCCCTAGAACGAGAGGCGATTTCGTGGGCGGCTTTCGCATCAATGGGAGTAGAAAGAAGCTCTGCAGAACGCCGAACAACCATTTCAAGGTCATCCGTCGAATAAAACTCGAGATGAGCGGTGAAACCAAAGCGATCACGAAGCGGTGCAGGAAGAAGGCCAGAACGAGTTGTCGCGCCAACAACAGTGAAAGGCGGTAGGGTCAGCGGAATCGACGTCGCGCCCGGACCTTTACCAACCACGACGTCAACTCGGAAGTCTTCCATTGCAAGGTAAAGCATTTCCTCAGCGGTACGGGCAAGGCGGTGAATCTCATCAATGAAGAGGACATCACCTTCCTGAAGCCCCGATAAAATTGCCGCTAAATCGCCAGCATGCTGAATCGCTGGGCCTGAAGTGAGGCGCAGAGATATCCCCATTTCAGCAGCGATGATCATTGCCAGTGTCGTCTTACCGAGTCCAGGTGGTCCCGCTAGCAGTACGTGATCGGCGCTCGCCCCACGAGCCCGCGCAGCATCCAACACTAACTGAAGCTGATCACGGACAACCTTCTGGCCAACAAATTCGCTCAAACGCTTGGGACGGAGCGCAGCCTCGGCCGCCCTCTCAAGTTCGCCCGCGTCTGGGGCAACGATATTGACGGAGGCCTCAAACTCATCGGCCATTTGCGCCTCCCAGCTTAATCAATGTTGCACGTAGGAGATCTGAGGCGTTGAGACCATTTCCGCCTAGCTCCGCCAGCGCAGCATCAGCCTTCGATTCGTTCCATCCCAAGCCAATCAACGCTGCCTTCACTTCTGCTTCAACTGCTCCCGACATCGGTGCCGAGGCCTGAGGAAGTTCAGCCGGGAGTCCGAGTTTATCGCCCAGTTCCACAAGCATGCGCGAGGCAACTTTCTTGCCAACCCCGGGAATCCTAGCCAGAGCCGCGGTATCTTGATCTGCCACGGCCCGCCGCAGGTCATTCGGAGTGAAAACAGAAAGAGCCGCCAGACCAATCCTGGGGCCGATACCGCTGACTGACATCAGAATTTCGAATACTTCGCGCTCTTCTTCAGTCTTGAACCCATAGAGTGTTAAAGAATCTTCACGAACAATCAGATGGGTATAGAGCTCGACATCATCATCTTTGTG
Organism: Actinomyces sp. oral taxon 181; assembly: GCF_018370895.1. Taxonomy (NCBI): domain Bacteria; kingdom Bacillati; phylum Actinomycetota; class Actinomycetes; order Actinomycetales; family Actinomycetaceae; genus Actinomyces; species Actinomyces sp. oral taxon 181. The sequence goes on along the minus strand of NZ_JAGYZL010000011.1, from coordinate 6,738 downwards.
GAGCTCACTGGCAAAAGGTGGAGTGACGAAAACCTGAAAGCCGATACCTCCGTGAACAACAACGACATCACCCACACCGATGCGCGCGATGCTGCCGAGAACTCGGGAAATCATGCTTTCTCCTCAACGATGTTCTTGATGGGACCGAACATACGTACGATACCCTAGCTACGTCGACGACGGGGGTCGACCGCGCCGGTTCGGCGCTGCGCAGCTTGAGCCTCTGCCCACATTTGTTGTGCTGGAGTCAGGCGCCCCCTGGCCGAAAGCTTTCCCGACTGAGATACGGCAACTGTAGAGTCTCCCCGAGCTCCAAGTAATCCAGTCCCTCGCCACGCATGGCAGATCGCGATAGCTAATGAGTCAGCGGCATCAGCGGGCTTCGGGGGTTTATCTAATCCCAGAATACGAGCAACCATGTGCTGTACCTGCGCCTTATCAGCATTTCCATTCCCCGTCACTGCGCTTTTTACTTCTGACGGGGTATGAATTGCCATGGGAAGTCTAGCCCGTCCCGCAGCAGCGAGTGCAACTCCCATAACCTGCATAGTCGTCGAAACCGAACGAAGATTGTCCTGAGCGAAAACCTGTTCGATAGCAACAACCTCGGGTTCGTAAAGGGAGATCACATGATCAATTGCATCAGCGATCTTGGCTAACCGAAAATGCTGGGCTAGTTCGGTTGAAGACCGGGCAACTCCAACAAAAGCCATCGAGGCACGCCGAGAGGGATCGACGTCAACAACGCCCAAGCCACAGCGTGTAATACCCGGGTCAATTCCCAAAACTCGCATGATTAAGATTCCCGCTGAACCATCCGTGTAAAGAGCTCGTGGAAGCGCCAGTCCGTGCCGATCTCCGGGTGGAAGGAAGTTGCGAGTGCTTGACCTCTGCGGACAGCAACAATAGGTCCATCGGGAGTATTTCCGGCGCGCGCGAGCACATCCACAGACTCACCCACTGACTCAACCCAAGGCGCCCTAATAAAGACGGCGGGGAAAGGCTTGCCCTCAATTCCTTTGATATCAAGCTCTTCTTCGTAAGAGTCCACCTGACGACCAAAGGCATTCCGACGCACAACCATGTCGATGGCGCCAAATGAACGCTGGTCATCCCTGCCATCAAGAATCGTCGTCGCTAGCATAATCATTCCCGCGCATGTCCCATAGACCGGCATTCCATTTAATATCTGCTCAGCTAGCTGATCAAAAATTCCGAATGAAAGCAGCAGATTGGACATTGTTGTCGATTCACCGCCAGGAATTACCAAACCGTCAACCGACGCGAGTTCCTCGCTACGTCGCACTAGGACAGCGCGGGCGCCGGATTCTTCCAGCGCCCGCACATGTTCGGCGACATCGCCCTGAAGGGCGAGAATGCCAATATTTACCATCCGCGTTCAGCCAATCGATGGTCAACAGGAAGGTCGTCAACATTAATGCCAACCATCGCTTCACCAAGCCCACGCGAAACTTCTGCAATGACCGAAGGATCATCATAGAAAGTCGTTGCCTTGACGATAGCGGCCGCACGCTTCGCAGGATCACCCGACTTGAAAATGCCGGAGCCGACAAAGACACCTTCGGCGCCAAGCTGCATCATCATGGCAGCGTCAGCGGGGGTTGCAATGCCGCCAGCCGTGAAGAGCACGACGGGGAGGCGTCCCTCCCGAGCAACCTCAGCAACGAGCTCGTAGGGTGCCTGAAGTTCCTTGGCCGCAACGTAGAGCTCGTCCTCAGGCAAGGAGGTCAGGCGGCGAATCTCGTCACGGATCTTACGCATGTGCGTGGTCGCGTTGGAGACGTCACCGGTGCCGGCCTCGCCCTTAGAACGGATCATGGCCGCACCCTCGTTGATACGACGCAGCGCCTCACCGAGGTTGGTCGCACCACAGACGAATGGAACGGTGAAGTTCCACTTGTCGATGTGGTGACTGTAGTCGGCGGGGGTCAGCACCTCGGACTCGTCGATGTAGTCGACGCCAAGGGACTGCAGAACCTGTGCCTCAACAAAGTGACCGATGCGAGCCTTTGCCATAACCGGAATGGAGACAGCATTAATAATGCCGTCAATCAGATCAGGATCTGACATGCGAGCAACACCGCCCTGGGCGCGAATATCCGCCGGGACACGTTCGAGCGCCATAACTGCAACGGCACCTGCATCTTCAGCGATCTTCGCTTGCTCAGGAGTGACGACATCCATGATGACACCACCCTTGAGCATCTGAGCCATTCCGCGCTTGACCTGCGGGGTGCCAACCTCGCGAGTTGCCGTCTGCTCAGTCATCACTCACTCCTCTTCTTCCAGCTGGGCCTGTACCTCATCGGAAAGAGACATATTGGTATAGATGTTCTGCACATCGTCAGAATCTTCAAGTGCGTCAATGAGTTTATTGACCTTAAGCGCGCCTTCGAGATCGAGTTCAACTTCGGTGGAGGCGACGAATTGAACTTCCGCCGAGTCGTAATCGATACCGGCTCCTTGCAACGCCTTGCGGACTGCAACGACATCGCTGGGCTCACACTCAATAACAAAGCCCTCACCGAGGTCTTCAACTTCTTCGGCGCCGGCATCAAGAACGGCTTCCATGATGCTGTCTTCATCCACACCGTCTGCAGCGGGCACCTCAATGACACCACGCCTTGAGAACAGGTAGGCAACCGACCCTGGATCTGCTAGCGAGCCGCCGTGACGGGTGAATCCCAGACGAACATCGGATGCCGCACGATTACGGTTGTCGGTCAAACACTCGACTAAGAAGGCGACACCATTGGGGCCGTAGCCTTCGTACATAATGGTTTCATAATTTGCGCCACCGGCTTCTGCACCCGAACCACGCTTGACGGCGCGATCGATGTTGTCTGCCGGAACAGAGTTCTTCTTTGCCTTCTGAATAGCATCAAAGAGGGTGGGATTTCCGGCGGGGTCACCACCACCGGTACGAGCAGCAACTTCAATATTCTTAATCAGTCGTGCGAAGAGCTTACCGCGCTTGGCGTCAATCGCCGCCTTCTTGTGCTTGGTAGTCGCCCACTTAGAGTGTCCCGACATTACTTCTCCCTTTTGGGCTGGATCAATACTGTGCCAGTTTACAGCTCATACCCTCACTTCCCCACCGGGCACGCATTTTATGGGACAATGCACCTCGCCAGCACGGTGGATGTTCGCCAAAAATCGAGCATTGACTTGGTTCTTCTAGGAGGGAACATGTCTTTAGGACACGGTATCGAGCACTGCGTATGCTCTGCAAGAGAATGCGAAACTTCAGCGGTTTTCATCATCGAATGGTCGAATCCGAAGATTCATACCGGTCGGACTAAGAAGTGGCTTTCATGCGAAGCGCACCGGCAATTCCTCATCGATTACCTCAAGTACCGAAACTTTCCCTATGAGGTGCGCACTTTCAATCCGCCGCAGACTGGAGGCAAGTCTCAGTCACCGCAAAGTTGATCCCCATCCCAACTAAGCGCAGAAAGAGAAGCGAAAATCCCATCACTGCTGAGGGCGCGAATCTCTTCGATATCAACGTTAAACACCACGATTCCGGTATTTGACATAAAGCAAGTAAGCGGAATTTCCCGACGAATATCCTCACTGAGATACGCAGAAATCACGCGGATCAGACCTCCATGAGCAACAAGCGCTCCAGTCCCTTCATCCCCCGCAGCACGGTAAGCGCGTTCCATCACGGCTTGAATTTCGGGGATGACCCGCCCGAGAAACTCGTAACCATCCTCAGCACCGGGCATACGATGTGAAAAATCTCCTTGCATCCACGCTGCGCAGGCTTCCACATAAATCCTGATCGCGACGGGATCACATGACATCTCAAGATCACCGGCACTCACTTCACGAATCTGTGCCGTCACTACTGGTTTTACTCCGAAAAGTTCACACAACGGTGCCGCTGTCTGTTGCGTGCGTTTCATCGCAGAGACACTGAGAGCATCCAATCGCCCTGCCACTTCACGTACAAAACGCTCTTTCAGGCTCTCGGCCTGTGAAAGCCCAAGTTCGGTCAGCGGCAAACCAGGGAGACGAGTATCCAAAGAGGCCGTGATGTTTGCTGGAGTTTGTCCATGTCTAATTAATGCAAGTTTCATGCCGCTCCCCTGCTAATATGCCTAGTTTCACGAGATATTCCAAAACAGTTTCTCAAATACCTCCCGCATTTTACGTGAGGAGGTCAGCCATTTCGTCGTCATTCCTTCACGCTCATCGCGCGAATAACCCATGAGCATAGCCATCGCAAGAAGTTGGTCACTATTTGAGGGAATAACATCGTTTTTTGAGGCCGACGGGCCTGTCGCTATAACCCGGGCCCGCCTCAGTTCTTGCCCAAATTCCCAAGTCGAGGCCGCACGTTGGTAGTCACCTTGAGTGAGTTTTCCTCTGTGGTGTAGTTCCAGCAAAGCTTGTCTTGTAGAGGAAGTACGTAGGTCGCTGTGTTCACTCCCCGACTGTAATTGCAGAAGTTCGACAAGCCATTGGATGTCGCAAAGACCTCCGGGGCCTAGTTTGATGTGCATCCGCGGGTCAATGCCCCCGGGAATTCTTTCTCGTTCGACACGGACCTTCATTAATTGAATATCACGGGTTTCGTCCTCGCTCAAAGGTGAGCGGAAACAATATGCTTGCGCAAATTGATACAGCGCATCTGCGGTCTTCCCCGTACCAAGCGGGCGCAGACGAACGAGCATTTGTTTCTCCCACACGTGCGCCCAGCGTTCGTAATACTCCGTATAGGAGTCGAGAGTACGTACTAGGGTTCCGTTTTTTCCCTCGGGACGTAGAGCAAAATCCAAAGCTACAGGCAGAGCTCGGCTTGATGTAGAAAGCAACTGCTTAAGCCGCGTGATTCGATCATGCGCACGTCGCAGAGCGCTGGCGTCACAGCTATCAGCAACGACGGCAAGAACATCCAAATCAGATGTATAGGACAGCTCCCGCGCCCCATAACTACCCAAAGCGCACAGTTCGATGTGTATATCAGGAATGAGCTCTTTACTGTCGTCAAAAATATCAAAGGTTTCGAGCGCCGAGAGTACACACGCATCAGCAACCACGCAAAGGTCCCTACCCACCCCTTCCTTTGAACCTGTGGCCTCGCGAAGTGCAATACGCAAAACTTCACGCGTGCGAATAAGGCGAATCTTCTCAATCGCCTCGTCAATGTTCCCCGCTCTTCCCGCAACCGAACGCATTTGGCGGGAAAGCACCTCGAATGAAGGTGTCGCAAGCAATTCGGCTGAATCAAGCCAAGAGACGGCCTCGGGGAAAAGACGGATTAAGGAACCAATCCAAGCGGATGCGGAAAGAACCCGACACAGCTGCGAGGCCGCATAATCACTATCGCGTAGAAGCGCCAAATACCAATGAGAATCACCGATCTCATCGGAAAGAACCCTGAAATTAAGCAAGCCCATATCGGGGTTTGCGCCATCGGCAATCCATGAGAGTAATACGGGAAGGAGATGACGCTGAATCATGGCTCGCCGGGAGGTTCCCGCGCATAGAGACTCGATATGTTTGAGGGCACTGCGCGGGTCCAAGTAACCGATCGCTCGTAGACGATCCATCGCTCCTTGGTCATCAAGATGAATAAGATCCTCATCCAGACGAGCGCTTGCAGCAATAATTGGCCGGAAGAATACCGAATGGTGAAGCTCTCGCACCCGCAAACGAAGGGCTCGAAGCTGCTCACAAAGCTGCTCAACTGTGGCAGGCATTCCGTGAAGCGAACGCAGAAGGCGTTCGAGCTGGCGAAGACCAGTGGGAAGTGTATGGGTTCGGTGCATCCTGAGCAGCTGGGAGCGATGCTCAAGGGTACGCAAGAACGCATAGGCTTCCCGAAGATGAGCCGCATCCGTACGCGCAATATATCCTCGTGCACTTAATGCCTCAAGTGCGCCAAGAGTCGATCGCTGTCTGATCTGACTATCGTTTCTCCCGTGGACCAACTGCAAGAATTGAATTGAAAATTCGATATCACGCAGCCCTCCCACGCCCAGCTTCAACTCGCTATCACGTACCTTCGGCGGCACTGAGTTTTCAACTTGAGCGCGCATCGAACGAACCTCGTCAACAAAACCTGGACGCGCAGATGCTTCCCAAATAAAAGGCGCTGCACACTCAAGAAAACGCGCCCCAACTTCCATGTTGCCAGCACAGGGACGCGCCTTGAGAAGCGCTTGAAACTCCCAGTTTTGTGCCCAGCGCTCCCAGTAGGCTCGGTAAGAATCAATGGTGCGAACAAGTGCTCCATCACGACCCTCCGGACGTAAATTTGCATCCACGCTCCACAGCGGCGCCTCTTTACCAGGACTGGAGCAGATGGATGCCACCAGGCTTGCGATACGCGTTGCACGCTCAAGGTGTAAACGAGTGAGCTCTGCGTCTTCCGTGGGTGCACTATCCGCAAGCACGTACATGACATCAACATCGGAAACATAATTGAGCTCACTTCCCCCGGTCTTTCCCATTGCGATAATGCACAAAGGCACCTCAGCATCGGGGGATTCAAGAAGGCGAGCAATATAGAGCGCTCCTTGAAGAGCCTCATCCGCAGCCTGTGAGAGACGTGCGGTAATGGATTCAACATGATCGGGTGCGTAAGGGTTCTCGGCCAGAAGATCATCCGCAATGATGTCAAAAAGCCACCGCCGATAGACCATCCGAAGGTACGAGGCCGCCTCTTCCCAGCGTGCCTCAGGAGTCTCGTCCCCAGCCGTCGCA
>NZ_JAGYZL010000010.1:0-91556 GCF_018370895.1 Actinomyces sp. oral taxon 181 | reverse complement strand
TTCTTTCGCTCCCGATTGGTCCTATATCGCGGTGGATCGACGTTCCGATCGCCCTCGGATTGCAGGTTTTACGCTTGTTTCAAAGTACGAGCAAGATTGGCCTGCACTGGGGTGGAAAGAAGGCTATATCGACCACATCGGTGTTGGAGACGAGTGGAGGAATACTCCGGTTCTTGATGCCTTAGTGGTTGCCTCGATGCGCGCACAAGCACAAGACGGCATGGATCTTATCGCAACGGGAATTGCTCAAACTGAAGGTTCCGCAACGCTATCAGTTTTTGAATATCTGGGTTTTCGAGTCGTTGGTCAGCAGCGACTTTACGCAATAGATATCCCGGATATCTCCTAAGCCTGAGCTAAGCCTGAACCTTTGAGATATCCGGGATCAATCAGAACTCTATTGTTAGAGGACCTTTGAGAAGAACTCCTGAGTACGGGGATTTTGCGGATTCACAATTACGTCCTCGGGGCTTCCTTCTTCAACGATCGTTCCGCCATCCATGAAGACAACGTGGTCAGCTACCTCACGCGCAAAACCGACCTCGTGGGTAACGACAACCATCGTCATTCCTGCCTTTGCGAGATCCTGCATGACGCTCAGGACTTCGCCGACGAGTTCGGGGTCTAGGGCAGAAGTGGGTTCGTCAAAGAGCATGAGTTCAGGTTTCATCGCCAAGGCGCGAGCAATCGCCACGCGCTGCTGCTGGCCACCGGAAAGCTGCGAGGGATAGTGGTTCAGACGATCGCCCAAACCAACTAATTCCAAGTACTCCTGGGCTTCTCGTGCAACTTCTTCCTTAGGGCGCCCCAAGACCTGAATTGGGCCTTCCATAACATTCTCTAAAGCAGTCATGTGTGGGAAGAGGTTGAAACGTTGGAAAACCATTCCGATTTGTGAGCGCTGACTTGCAATTTGCTTGTCCGTTAGGTCATGCAGTACCCCCGTTGAGGGGTCTTTTCGGTATCCCAAAAGCTCACCATCAATGAAGATTTCCCCTGCAGAGATTGTCTCTAGCTGGTTGAGACAACGCAGCAGCGTTGACTTACCTGAGCCTGAGGGTCCCATGATCACGCAGACCTCACCGTTGGCGATATCGAGATCTATCCCGCGCAGGACGTGGAGGTCGCCGAAAAACTTATGGACTCCGCGGATTTGAATGAGCGCAGACTGATCTGTCATGGTGTTACCTCGATGAAAGTCGTATCTACAGACTGATTGTCAGGATCAAATCCTTTGCCGAAGTATGCTTCGATGTGACTCTGGATCCACATGAGGATACTGGTGACAACCAAGTACCAGATTGCAGCTGCAATAAGCAAAGGAATTGGCTGGAATAGTTCTTGTCCCTTTTGGTTCGCAACGAAGGTTAGCTCAAGAGTGTAGGGGATTGCGCTGACCAGAGAAGTGGTCTTGAGCATCGAGATCGTCTCGTTACCAATGGGTGGGACAATCACTCTCATAGCTTGAGGCAAGATAATCCGACGGAAAATCTTCCCGCGAGACATTCCCAGAGCCGTTGCGGCTTCCCATTGCCCTTTATCCACCGAGAGCAGCCCCGCACGGATAATTTCGGCAAGGTAGGCACCTTCGTTGAGGCCGAGCCCGATAAACGCCATCCAAAATGGTGTGAACCAGTCTCGAGTCTCGAAGGAAAAGCCGAATTCGGTTCCGGGAATTCCCAAGCTAATTGTCTGGTAGAGAGTCGGTAGTAGTGACCAGAAAATCAGCTGCGTATAAATAGGCGTTCCACGGAAGAACCAAATATAAGCAGAAGCTACACCGCGTAAAACAGGATTGATTGACTGGCGCATGATCGCCATGGTGATGGCAAGCACTGTCCCCAGTGCCATGGACAAAACCGTCAAGACGATTGTCATCATCAGGCCGGTGATGATCATTTTTGAAAAGAGCCATTTCCACACCACATCCCACCTAAATTGGGGGTTTGTGACAAGGATGTAGGCCAATCCCAATGCCAAGAGTCCAACGATAATTGCGCTGATCCAACGACCTAGGTGAAAGACAGGGCGGGACTGGATTAACTCAACCCCGTCTTTGGTCTTTTCGGACATAACGAGAATTCCTTAAAGATGCTAGCGAGGAAATATCAGACCTGCGGGTTAATTTCTGCAGTCTTGAGCGCACCTTGGTTCGATCCGTAGGTTGCGAGGATCTTCTCAACGTATCCGTTGTCCATCAGGTACTGGACAGCTGCCTGGATGGCCTTCGTGAGTTGCTCGTTGTCCTTAGGAACAATGATTCCCTGCGGCGCAGATTCGACGACATCTCCGACCTGCTCGAGCGAACCATTAGATTGCTCAATGGTGTAGCCAATAACGGGGGAGTCAGCAAGGGTTGCATCGTACTGACCGCTGGCAACGCGCACTGCAATGTCAGTTTGAAGGTCGTGAGGCATGATCTTCACGGCCTTTTCGCCCTTCGCGGTGCAGTCATTAGACAGCTGAGTGATGTAGTCGAATTGGAAGGTTCCGTTTTGGACGCCAACAGTTGTTCCGCACACGTGCGTAGGATCAAAGTTCTTGGGATTGCCCTTTGCAACTGCGAAGGCGGTACCAGTTTCGATGAAACTGACCATGTTGACTTCCTTCTCACGGTCAGCAGTGATCGTGAAGCCGGAAATACCGATATCGAACTTCGAACCAAGCGAAGGAATGATTGTCGCAAATTCAGCGTGTTCTGTGGTCGCGCCCTTCAGGCCCATGACATGCGCGATCGCATCGGCCATATTGACGTCATAACCGGTGGGGGTGGTGCCATCTGACTTGAAGAACTCTGCCGGTGCATAGTCGATTGATGCGCCGTTCTTCAGCACCCCAGCTTTCTTGATGGAATCGGGAACCAATGCCTCAATTTCAGGGACAGCTTGGATCGATGAGGTATCGAAACTGAGATTCGCTGTCTGAGAGGTGGATGCTGAACCATCTGCTGAAGGCTTTTCGTCGGGGTTTGAGCAAGCTGCGATACCTGCTGCGCTCAGCACCAGAATGGATGGAATTGCAATAAGTTTTGTGTTCATGATGTCTCTCCTTGAGTTCTGATGAAATAAGCATACATCAGAATGCATATTATGCATAAATTGGAACTGGGTGAGCCCTCACACAAAAATTGAGGCCTGTGAACAACTTGGTTCACAGGCCTCAAATGAAAGATCAGCGTCCGCGCAGTGCGCGTCGGTTAGGACGCATCCGGGTAGGATCAATTCCCTTGGGGATTGGTGCAGACGTGCGGTCCAAAGCGCTCAGGCGCTGGTTGACCAGAGGTACTTCATCGCGAGTAAGCGTCTTTTTGAGTGAGCGAAGTTCGCGTTGAAGCTTTGCTAAACGAACCTGTCCCTCTTCGGTACCAACCTGAATGGTGGTTACGGTGACGTTGCGCATGATTCGCTGCGCCTTCTTGCGTTCCTGTTCAAGTAGAGAACGAACACGGGAACTGGGGCCTTCGGAAATGAGCACAATGCCAGGACGGCCGATAAGACGCCAAACAAGATCCTGTTCGGGGTTTGCGGCGATTGGCTGTTGATTGGCAATCCAGCCACTGCGGATGCGGCTAATCACCATGTATACCTGGCCAACAGTCCCCTCGACCTGGGCATATGTTGCGCGTTCGGTAAGAGTCGACAAGATGATGGTCGAGATCAAAACACCGATGAGCAGGCCGAGGAGGATGAGTGAGAACCAGCTACCGTGGATAAGTGCCGCAGCTAGAACTCCAAGTGCGGTTGCGACGACCGTAACGCCGATCATCAGCCAACCGATCCAAGGATAGGTTCGTGCGGCAATTCGGTACGCATCCATCAGATTGTGATAGAAGCGCCGTTTTTTCTGGGGTGTGCTGTTTTCGCTCATAACGGGTCCATCTTAGCGGTTTTTTCGTCTCTCACAGAATGTGAAAGGGGGTGTGGGGATCATTTGATCCCCACACCCCGATTCCGCTCTGCTATCTCAGCGAGTTGCAGCGGCCAGAGGGACCTCTGCATCGGGTTCATGAGTGATGCGGTTACGCAGGTCGCGGCGAACGATTTCGATCGACCACATCCACACAATATGTCCAAGTGCTTCTGAGAAGTGCTCAGCCCAGCTCTGTCCGCCTTCAACCCAGGGGAAGGGGGATGGGACTGTACCCATGAGGGGCATGAGGACAAGGTGGAATCCGATCCAGACGAGCAGACCGAATGCGGCACCTTGCCAGAGCTTAATTCCGGGGAAATATTCCGCGACAATGCAGTAGAAGAGTGCAAAGACAATCGCGAAGGAGAAGTGGATGATGAAAGAATAAATCGGCAGGTTATCGTTTCCGTTGAAAGAAACTGTTGTGTGAACCTGATCGGGGGTCATCCCGAGCTGCTCGAGGAGCATCTGTGGCGGGTTTGTTGCGTTGCGCTCGGGGGTACGAGGCGGGAAAGGAACTTCCCATCCGAACTTAACGATTGCGGAAAAAAGACCGCCGATGAGGCCGACGACTGCGGCTGTGCCAATGCGACGGCGTTTGGGATCAGTCTTCTTAAAAAGGTTTTTGAACATCTTCAGGCATTTCTATCGATACTGCTGCGTACGGACACCGAGGACGTCGCGAGGCGACGCAACCTCGCGTATCGGTTGACAGTCTCTCACCTTTGAACGTAGATCGCTAGGCGGTGGGCTTGTTGATGACAAGGTGAAATAAAAGTGGTGGGCAAGCCGAAGCTTGCCCACCACAGTGATGAAATTGGTGAGGTTCACAGGCCGAGTTCTGACTCGAATGCAGCTTCCTCAAGTCGGCGCTTCACATCCATGAGGAACCGCGAAGCGTCTGCACCATCAACCAGACGGTGATCGTAGGACAGTGAGAGGTAAACCATCGAACGGATTGCGATCGAATCGTTGCCGAGCTCGTCCTTTACAACCACCGGGCGCTTCACGATTGTGCCCACGCCCATGATCGCGGTTTCAGGCATGTTGAGCACTGGAGTATCGAAAAGTGCGCCACCCGAACCTGTGTTCGTGATGGTGAAGGTTGAGCCCGAAAGCTCATCAGCACCGATCGTTGCCGAACGTGTGCGTGCAGCAAGATCGTTGATTGAACGCGAAACGTCGGCGATCGACATTCCCTGGGCGTTCTTGATGACCGGGACTAGCAGGCCGCGCTCCGTATCTACCGCGATGCCAATGTTCTCGTGATCGAAGTAGGTTACTTCCTTGTCATTAATCGTTGCGTTGACCTTGGGGTGGAAGCGCAGTGCTTCGGTCGCAGCCTTAACGAAGAAGGGGAGGAAAGTCAGCTTGGTGTTCTCACGCTGAACAAATGCGTCCTTTGCGCGCGCACGCAGAGCGGCGATCTTCGTAACGTCGACTTCAATGACGGTGGTGAGCTGGGCAGCGGTTGCGAGTGATTCGACCATGCGACGGGCGATGGTTTGGCGCAAACGCGACATCTTCTCAGTGGTTCCACGAAGCGGTGATGCCTCGCGGCCGGAGAAGACATTGTCGCCGGGGGCTGCTGCGGCGGCAGCGGTCTGAGGTGCTGCGCTCGCTGCAGGAGCTGCAGGAGCTTGCGCTGCCTGACGTGCCTTGATAGCGGCCTCGACGTCTTCGCGACGAATTCGGCCACCGATCCCGGTGCCGGTCACCTCTGCAAGCTCAATTCCTGCCTCGCGCGCCAGCTTGCGGACGATAGGCGTCACATAGCCGGTTTGGGAAACCTGTGCGGGAGTAGATGCAGAAGACTGGGCCAGCTGGCCAGTTTCTGCGGTCTGAGCCAAGGAGGCGGGAGTCGGGAAGGGATTTACCGGTGCTGCGGGAGCCGGTGCAGGAGCCTGAGGTGCCGGGGAAGCAGGAACAGGTGCTTGCTGAGCCGGAGCCGCAGGTGCTGCTGCCGGAGCAGCGGGTGCCGCAGGTTCACTGGGGGCAGCCGAGGGAGCCTGAGCAGTAATCACTGCAAGGACAGTGCCAACCTCAACCGTTTCGTCTTCCGGTACGCGAATTTCTGCGAGGAAGCCTGAAGCGGGAGCGGGAACTTCGGAGTCCACCTTATCGGTCGAAACCTCAACCAGCGGTTCATCGGTTTCAACTGCGTCGCCAACAGACTTCAGCCAAGTGGTGACGGTGCCTTCTGTTACCGATTCGCCGAGCGCAGGCATGACGACCTCGGTTCCGCTTACCGGTGCCGAGGCCGGCGCAGGAGCGGAAGCAGCGGGTGCGGGTTGTGCCTCGGGAGCGGGCGCCGGGGTGGGTGCGCTTTCCTGTGCGGGGGCAGGAGAGTCTTGCGGGGCCTCGGAAGCATCACCGATGAGGGCTAGCTGTGTACCGACCTCGACGGTTTCGTCTTCGGGAACAAGAATTTGAAGAAGAACACCTGCCACGGGGGAGGGAACTTCAGAGTCGACCTTGTCGGTGGAAACTTCGACCAAGGGCTCATCGAGCGCGACGGTGTCGCCCACTGATTTGAGCCAGGTGGTCACGGTGCCTTCGGTCACCGACTCGCCCAAAGCGGGCATGATCACTGCGGTTGCCATGTTCAATCTCCTTGTCGGTGACAGGTTAGTTGTGTGCGTGGAGAGGCTTGCCGGCCAGAGCCATGGCTGCCTCGCCGATAGCTTCATTTTGCGTCGGGTGAGCGTGGATGAGTGCTGCAAGATCCTCTGGGTAGGCTTCCCAGTTGACCATGAGCTCTCCTTCGCCAACCTGCTCGCCAATCCGCGTGCCAATTCCGTGGAATCCGACGATGGGTCCATCTTCTACGGAAACGAGCTTAATGAAGCCCGTTGCTCCAAGGATATTCGACTTTCCGTTGCCCGCAAGGTTGTATTCGACCGTGCGTACCTTGTCGCCGTACTTTTCGCGTGCCTGCTTCTCGGTCAGGCCAACAGAGGCGATTTCGGGTTCGCAGAAGGTTACGCGTGGAATTCCGGACTCGTCCATCATCGTGGGGGAGAGGCCGGCAATTTCTTCCGCTACAAAGATGCCCTGCAGGAAGCCGCGGTGTGCAAGTTGAAGTCCGGGAACGATGTCTCCGACTGCGTAGATGTTGCCCACCCCGGTGTGCAGTCGCTTATTGGTGAGAACGAAGCCGCGCTCCATCTTGATACCGGCTTCTTCGTAGCCCAAGCCTTCGGTGACGGGACCGCGTCCAACTGCAACCAGGAGAACATCGGCATCGAAGGTCTTGCCATCTTCTGTTGCGACGTGAACGCCGGAGTCATCCTGTGTCGCGCCGGCAAAGCGGGTATTGGTGTGGAAAGCAATGCCGCGCTTACGGAATGAACGCTCGAGGTGCTTAGAAACGGCCTCGTCTTCGTTATTTGCAAGGTGGGGGAGCGCCTCGATGATTGTGACTTCCGCACCGAAGGAACGCCAGACGGAGGCGAACTCTAGGCCAATGACACCGCCGCCCAATACGACAGCCTTCTGAGGGACCCATTCCATTTGAAGGGCCTGATCAGAAGTGATGATACGGCCCGAAATGTCCAGGCCGGGGATCGAGCGAGAATAAGAACCTGTCGCAAGAATGATGTTGCGGCCAACGATGCGCTGTCCGCCTACCTCGACGGTGTCAGGAGAGGCCAAGCGACCCCATCCCTGGATGACGTCAACGCCGCGAGACGAAAGCAGGCCCTGAACGCCTCGGTACAACTTATTAATAATGGAATCGCGATACTGGCCGACCTTTGCCATATCGATTCCCTGGAAGCTCGCCTGGATTCCGAAAGTGTCGGATTCGCGGACGGTGTCAGCAGTCTCTGCTGCGTGCAGGTAAGCCTTGGTCGGGATGCAGCCACGGTGGAGGCAGGTTCCACCAACCTTGTCACCTTCGATAAGGGCTACTTTCAATCCCAGCTGGGAGGCGCGTAAAGCCGCGGCATAGCCACCTGAACCCGCACCCAGAATGACGAGGTCGTATACAGACTCGCTCACGTGTTCCACTCCTTGATAATGAAGAGAACGGACCTTCAATGTCCGACTTAGGTCCCATTCTTCCACTAGTCACTACTTTTGTCCGTCACAAAATCGTCTACTCGGCGGTTAGACAGCACACATGTTTTCATGCAAAAAGTCGTGGGGAGCGGCGCGGAGCAACTAGTATGGCAGTGGATTAAGGAGGAAAGGTGAGCGAAGCGGTTCACGAGCAATCTCAGGATAATCGCCCACCCGCACGCGGATCGGGACGACTGGTTATTGCCCTGTACTGGATTTTTAGCGTCACTGTCACTCTGCGAGCTCTTGCTGATTCCTATTATCTGCGGGAGATACCGTTGTGGGCGCGCATCGTTGCGGTGCTTATCGGTGTGATTTATGTAGTTGCTGCTATTAGCCTGACGCACAATGGAAGGCGTATGCGCATCCTTGGGTGGTGCATGATTGCTCTGTGCCTTATTGGACCTCTTGCGTGTGGCGTAGCTGGAGCTTCCTTGTCCTCAATGAGGCTGATGCCGAATGCTTGGAATGCTTTCGGCGCTGACTTCGCCTATCTCCCACTGGTTGTTGCCGCTATCGGCGCCATATGGATGTGGCTCTCTAATCCGCGAAGGATTGTCGAAATTGCCGAGCAGGTAGAGCGACCCGGTAAGGGGATTCTTTCCTCGAAAAAATTAGAGGCCTTGGAAGAGGCGGAAGCGGCCCGCGGCTAGATTCCGTTCGGGAAACCCAACTGACGCCAAGCCTCGTAAAGCGCAATCGATGCGGAATTTGCGAGATTGAGTGACCGCACTCCCGGGAGCATCTGAATGCGTACGCATTGAGTGATGCGGGGGTGAGTCATTGCCCATTCGGGAAGGCCGACCGATTCGCGGCCGAATAGCAGGCCATCTCCATCGGCATAGTGAACCTCGCTGTAATGATTTGAGGCATGTCCAGTAAATGCCCAGATGTGTCCGGGAACTTCGGCTAAGGCATCTTCAAAATTGGAGTGGACCTTGACGTGTGCCAGATCGTGGTAGTCCAATCCTGCGCGCTTGAGCTTGGTGTCGGACATGTCGAATCCCAGTGGTTCAACTAAGTGAAGAAAAGCTCCGGTGCACGCAGCGAGGCGAATTGCGGCGCCGCTATTTCCTGGGATTTCGGGTTCAAGAAAAATGATGTGAAGCATGTCAGTTCGATGGTGTTTGGTGTGTTGCGGTCAAGGTTGCGCGGGCAATGGTGTGTTCTAGGGCCTCGAATGAATACATTGCTGGTGAGGTGTCGTCATCGCAGCCTAGGGTTGGAACATCTAGGGCGTGAACGGAAAAGATGTAGCGGTGGGGGCGGTCGCCCGCTGGCGGCGCGGCGCCGAAATATGAATGATCGCCATGATCCCCTCGAAGGTGGAAGGCGCTTCCATCAAGTTCAAGATCGGAACTGCCGGCTCCGCGTGCAAGAGATGTACATGAGACGGGGATGTCGATCACCATCCAATGCCAAAAGCCCGATGGTGTGGGGGCATCTGGATCAAAGCAAGAAACAAAGAAGCTTTCTGTCTGATCGGGGAAGCCGCTCCACTCTAAGTGTGGCGAGATGCTGCCGCCTTCTGCTGTGTGCAGTTTTGGCATGGGGAGGCCATTGCTTAGATCTTGTGACACCACGGTAAATGTTGCACTGGGGGGAAGCCCTTCGTACGGGTTGGAAGCAAGAGGGCGATCAAAGAGGTGCATGCGCATATTCTTTCACTTCTTCAGAAGGAACCAAAGTGGACGCAAATGAGGGAGAGGTGCATACACTAATAGAACACTTGTTCGATCGGGGTGATTTTATGAAGCGTTTAGACCTTGCTCGTCAAGTTCTACGTGATACCGAAAATCGCCTGGGACTTGAGAAAAGTCAGGCTTTTTCAGATCTTTCATCGCGCTGTGTGGGGGTCTGGGAATACGGTGGGACTTATCCGCAATTGATTCGTGTCATTCTTTCTCTTGGCATCGAAGAGGCTTGCTGCGCTTTCATTGGAAGTGATGATTTTGGCTGGGAATATGCCTTTAAACAGGGATTGAATCTGGCGCGTTGCCTCTACGTTCCCTCCTCCTGTGCGGATGCGCAGGTAATCTCACTTCTTCTTCCGCATTGTCGATTGGTCTATGTGGACCGTTGTGTATTAGAGCTTCGTGATATGCGACGTTTGGGCGCCCAGGCGCGAAAAGAAGAAACAATTTTGCTGACTAAGTACCCATGGGTTGGCTTCAGTCGTCCATGGGGAGAAGAGTTTGGTATTTATCAAAAGGCGGGATGATATGCGCTGTCTCATGGTGTGGATTCCCAACTGGGAAATTAATGCTTTGGTAGTTGATATTCCTCCGGGGGCTCATGGAGCAATTGAGGAACGCGGTTTTCTTAAGACAGTGACTCCCTCTGCGTGGAAATGTGGTGTACGACAGGGAATGCGCGTGTCGATGGCACGTTATCTATGTCCAGATCTGCTTATTCTTCAAAGTGACCCACGTAGGGAATTGAACTCTTTTGAAGTAATTGTCCAAGCTTGTGAGCAATGGGTTGCGGGTATCGCCTGTGTGCGTCCGGGGCTGGCATGGGCCCCCGCCTCTGGAGCGGCTCGATGGAGCGGCAGTGAAGAACAGCTGGCCGAAAATATTGTTGATTCAATTTCTCGGTGGAGTGGATCAGAAAGCAATGTGGGGATAGCATCCGGACCCCTTGCAAGTTATGCAGCAGCAAGGCGTGGCATTATTGTGCCCCCAGAGCGTACTCAAGAGTTTCTCGATCGCATTGACCTTGCGCAATGTCTTCCATTATTTCCCCAAAAACAGCACGAACAGCTACAACAGGTCATTGATACGTGCCGCTCAGTGGGAGTGATGCACGGGCGTGATTTGATGCGCATCGGAGAAAGTGCTCTGTATACACGTTTTGGAAATATTGGTCGGCAGCTCTACGAATTATTTAGCGGGAAAGATCTTTGGATTCCGAAACATGAAATTCCTGTACGTGAAGTGCAAGTGGATGAAGAATGCGAGGAAAGCATTGAGAATGAAGAACAGGCCGCTTTCTGTTCTCGCCGTTTAGCGCGTCAAGTCTGCGAAAAGCTTGAAAGAGAGCAGCTGCGTTGCTCGAGTATCGTGATTACTGCCCGCGATCAGAGCCATGAAACTTACGAAAGACAATGGTGGGGAATCGACGGGGATGAAGAAGAAATTGCAGATCGTATTCGCTGGCAGCTTGTAGCTTGGCTTTCTTCTTCCACTACCGAGGAAGGGCTGAATCGCATCAGTGTTCAAGCCTTGCATTGCACGCCTTCAGCAGGGGTAAGCGCTCTATGGAAAACTCATCACTCACCTAAGCGTGATTCCGCCCTTCGTAAGATTTGCGCTTATAAAGGCGAAGATGCTGTTCGCCTCCCATGTCTAGTTCCGGGCTACACCCCCATGCAAAGAGCAGGCTTTGCCTGTATTGATCAAACAGCGACGAGCTCCAGTGATCTCCTTTACCCCGAAGGCGCAGTAGAAGATGCTCCCTCGAAGGTATACGCCACGCCTCTTCCGGCTTTTCTCTACGCTCATTCTTCTTTGCAAGAGCATGTGCAAGTGGCAGTTAGTGATCGTTCTACGCTCACGCATAATCCCAAAGAAATTGTTGCAGTAATTTCGGGGCGGCAACACCGATACGGGGTGCTTTCCTGGAAAGGTCCATGGAGTATGCCGCACTCGTGGTGGCAAGAGACGGCCGAGGCTATTGCCCATGCCCCCTGTACGCACTACCTCAGAGTGAGTTGTGAAAATTCCTCGGATCTTCTGCTGATGTGGGAACAAGGCTCTTGGAGCGTTGCTGGAATGTATGAAGATCGTCAAGGCTAATCATTCAGATGGATTATCCTGAAGGGATGGGTACGTCACCGATTCGTCAAGCTCTTCGCGCCTGCAGTGAAGAAGATGCAGTTGCACTTCTTGGGCACGCCTTATGGGCGCAGGCGGCTCTTGCAGATGGGCGCGGTGATGTTCAGGAAATAGCTTGGAGCGATACCGAGGCTTCGGCCCGCGTCCGCGCACCGGGCGTCATGTACCGAAGCGTCATTCGTTACGTAGATTCCTCAAAGACGCATCTTCATTTGACGTGTTCTTGTTATCTCGCAGGTGCTTGTGTCCATGCAGCGGCCTTGCTTCGTCGCGCTCGGCTCGAATGTGGTGAAGATTCTGCCACGCAAAATTCGGCAGGCTCAGTGTGGATGAGCGAGTTTGAAAGCTTGTTATCCACAGATGGTGCTCAAGCTATGGGGCTTATTGTTGACGCTCACGATCCTGCTCAACCGGTATGGCTGACTCCGTTGGTGCTTGTGCGCAATCAAGAAGCTCGTCGTCTCAGTTGGTCTGAACTTGCACAGTCTCAGTGGAGTGGCCTCTTAGATACGCTTTCGCCGCATCACCTCACAAGCTTGCGACGTCTCTACCAAAGCAGTAGAAAATCGAGTGAATATTCGCCTGGCAGCTATGACGTCTCGCTGGAATCACTGGGTCGCAGTGCACCCATCTGGCTCTATGAGCTTCAAAAATCGGGGGTTGTGCTTCTGACGCCACAACTCCATCGATTCGACTTTCAGATGAATTCTTTTGCTGTTGCGATTGATATGAACCTCGGCAGAAAAGGACTTGAACTCTGCTATAAACGCGAACAAATTGACCGGGCTGGTACAACGCTGCCTTTTCCGCGGCGTGCTGATGCAATGGGGCTGACCTTCATTAATGGAGGAGAAGGTGCAGTTGCAGATCCCATCGATCAAAACGAGCTGGCCCCCCTCAATGAGGTTTGTGTTCGCATTCCAATGTCTGCAATTGGAGATTTCATCAGGAATGAACTTGCCGCACTTCGTGCACACTACCGATGTATATCCTCGATGAGGACTTTCCCCTTTGATGAACTCCTGCCACAGTTGCGACTGTGCCTGCGAGAGCGAAATTCACAGTATGCCTATGTATGTTGGGCGGTGGATTACAGCTTAGATAAGAAGCGGTTCCGCTCTTATTTGCCCCCGCAGACAAAAATTAGTCATCTGAGCGATTCTCTTGCTCGTGACTTTGATGCTGCCCACGCAGCATTACGCGCTTACTTTCCTGCTGCCTCGCTGGCGCCAACCCTTCACGAACTGCTCATACCGCTTCCGCAAGTCCCCGAGCTGCTTCGTGCATTAAAAAATAGCTGGCCGCTGGATTCGGTGACCTGGGATATTGATCAGCATCTTGAAGAGACTCGCATCGTTGACGAGAAGCTGCAGATTAACGCACAGATTCAGGCAACGGATTCTCCGGACTGGTGGAATTTGCGCGTTACTGTTCGCGTCGGAGATGAAGAACTACCGATCTCTCGCGTCCTCAGTGCGCTCTCTGAGGACCAGGACTATATTCGCCTCGATAATGGTCGTTGGCTCCATCTTGAGGGCGTCGATATCGATCGCTTACGCCTACTTCTCCGGCAGGCGGCGCAACTTCACCGATCGCGTTCTCTCGATAATATTTCGCTGACTACCTCCCAATTTGGACTCTGGGAAAACCTGAGTGAGTTCGTCGATACGCGCGAAGAAGACCTTCAATGGAGAAGGCGCATTGACGGTCTCAGAGACTTGGCCAAGGAAGAAATAAAAGCGCCCACCGAGGATGAGCCAGGAATGCGTCCTTATCAGGCGATGGGCATGCATTGGGTTCTCAATAGAATTCGGGCAGGTTTTGGTTGTGTCCTTGCCGATGATATGGGACTTGGAAAGACCAGGCAGATCCTGGGGGCAATTGAAAAGTTTCGACGTCATACCAGCCATCCTGTTCTGGTTGTCGTCCCCACCAGCGTCATGTCGAGCTGGCAGGATGAAGCTGAAAGTTGCTTCCCGGAAATGGCGCTCTGTCTCATTCAATCAACCTATGCGCGTGACCCACAGGGATGGAATGGCTTGGATCGTGCGGATGTTGTTGTCACCTCGCATACGCTCTTTCGTATCGACTGTGAGCATTGGAAAAATAGAGAGTTAGCGGGCGTCGTCATCGACGAAGCTCAAGCCGCCAAAAACCCTCGCACGCAACTGTATCGATACCTGAAAGATCTACCTGTTGCCTGGCGTGTGTGCATCAGTGGAACTCCAATTGAAAACTCTCTTGAAGATCTCTGGTCACTCATGTCTTTAGCAGTCCCGGGGCTCCTCTCAAGTCATTCTTCTTTCAATGAGAAATTCCGGCGTCCGATTGAAGCAGGACGTTCGCCTGATCTTCTCAATCTTCTACACTCACTGATTGCTCCGTTTGTTCTCCGGCGAACGAAGGAAGAGGTCGCGCCCGAACTGCCTGAGCGTGTTGAAACTCTTCTTCCTGTGCCGCTGGG
The DNA here is from genome assembly GCF_018370895.1 of Actinomyces sp. oral taxon 181. Lineage (NCBI taxonomy): Bacteria > Bacillati > Actinomycetota > Actinomycetes > Actinomycetales > Actinomycetaceae > Actinomyces > Actinomyces sp. oral taxon 181. The sequence goes on along the minus strand of NZ_JAGYZL010000010.1, from coordinate 77,285 downwards.
GCGCAAACAGCGACAAATTTATGACCGCTATTTGACCCGCGAACGTGCACGTCTTCTTCATCTTGAACTGGAAAATGACACTCGTGAGCGATTCGAAGTTTTGGCTGCGCTTACGCGTCTTCGTCAATTGTCTTTGGATCCTGCCCTAGTTGATCAGCGGTATGACTCTGTCGGCTCGGCAAAGATTGATCTGCTATGCGAACACTTGGAGCAGATTCTTCCGCTGGGGCATAAAGTCTTGGTTTTCAGTCAATTTGTTGCTTTCTTGGAACGAATTCGTCGTTCCTTGGACCAACGTGGGATTGTCTCCCTTCTTCTTGAAGGAAAAACACGTAACCGTCATGCAGTGATCGATGAATTCCAGCATGGAGACGTTCAGGTGTTCCTAATTTCCCTTAAGGCTGGGGGAGTGGGGCTTACCCTGACTCAGGCGGATTATGTCTACATGATGGACCCTTGGTGGAATCCTTCAGTTGAGGCGCAGGCGGTGAATCGTGCGCACCGTATTGGTCAGGATCGCAGGGTAAATGTTTATCGCTTGGTTGCTCAAGACACTATTGAAGAAAAGGTATGTCAGCTTCAGGCCCACAAACAGCTGCTTGTCGACAGTGTTGTGGGACAAAACTTAGGAGAAGGGCGTAGTTCCACTGATATTCAGCAGCTACTTAAGCTCATCCAAGAAGACCGGGATGGGCGTGTTTAGCTCGATCTTTTCTTGAGATAAATTCACTGCATATCGAACATATGTTCGATATGCTGATTGGGTGGGATCCCATCACTTTGCTGAGCTGCACGCGCATTCGTACTTCACTTTTCTTGAAGGGGCAGATGCGCCAGAGGACTATGTTTCTTCGGCGCAAAATCTGGATCTGAGCACTCTTGCTCTGCTTGAAGTCGATGGAATGTATTCCCTTATTCGGGCTTTACAGGCAGCGAAAGAATCTTCTTTTCCCCTTCTTATTGGCAGTGAATTAACTCTAGATGCGAGGCAGTTCTCCCGATATAGCTCATCAAAAGAAGTCGCTCGGGGGTGGGGGTTACCCAAGGGGTGGGAAGATCGCGGAATTCGTCTTCCTGTCCTTACGACCTCGGCGCAGGGATATCGAGATCTGTGTCATCTTATGAGCGAGTACACGCTAACGCACGATGCCAAGGAAAGCCCGGCCCACGACCTCGGCAATATTGCTCAGATGGGGGATATCCGTATTTTGACGGGAGGAAGCAGGGGGCCTCTGCGACGGATTTTGCATGCGCAGGGGCATACGCAGGCCGATCGTTTCCTTAAGGATCTCATCGCTCTATTTGGACGTGAACGCGTTCTTCTTGAGAGCGTGTTGATGCCTGGACAAGACGATCTTGGCCGCGAGCTTGCCGAACTTGCGCAAGCTAATTGCCTGACTCTTGTCGCAAGTGCTGCTCCTGTTATGGCCTATCCGCAATCGAAATATCGAGCAGATCTTTTGTGTTCATTGAGGCAGGGGCGCAGTCTTGATGATCTTCAGTATCGGCTTCCCGCACAGCACGCCTTCCTGCGAAGTGCCAAAGAAATGCTGGCCCTGCATCGTAGTGCGCCTCAGGCAGTGAATAATGCCTTCGAATGCGCAAACGAGTGTTACTACCCCTTATCTTTTGATTCTTTGGATCTTCCCGATACGGAAGTTCCCCCAGGCCACACGACGATTTCCTGGCTCAGGGAACTCACCTATTCTCGGGCAGTAGAAATTTACGGTGAGCGCAGTGCTTATCCGCAGGCGTGGCAGGTGATCGATCATGAGCTGGCAATTATCGAAAAACTAGATTTTGCGGGTTATTTCCTGATTGTTTATGACATCGTCGATTTTTGTCGTCGCTCTGGGATCATGTGTCAAGGCAGAGGGTCAGCTGCAAATTCTGCTGTCTGCTACTGCTTGGGTATCACAGCTGTTGATGCGATCAAGCATCATATGCTTTTCGAACGATTCCTTTCTCCGGGGCGATCGGGGGCTCCCGATATCGATATTGATATTGATAGCGCACGTCGTGAAGAAGTCATTCAATATGTGTATCGCCGCTATGGGCGAAGACGCGCCGCGCAGGTCGCGACCGTGATTACCTATCGTTCGCAACTGGCCTACAAGGATGCAGCTCGAGCTTTGGGTATTGCACCTGATAGTGTGCCTACTCGCGCTCAGCGTCGGGAGTGGTCCCAAAGCAGTGATTCATCGACTTCGCAAGAAATGCTTGGAACCTGCGCGCAGCTTCTGAGCGGTCTTCCACGTCATATGGGCATTCATTCGGGAGGCATGATTTTGACGAAGCAACCCGTGAGCGAGGTATGTCCCATCCGTTGGGCCCGTACAAGTGGGCGCAGTGTTATTCAGTGGGATAAAGAAGATTGCGCTGATGCCGGGCTGGTGAAGTTTGATCTTTTAGGACTGGGGATGTTGGGGGCGCTTGGAGGAATCTTTGATTCTCTTCAAGAATCGGGCGTGCGAAATTCTCGGGGAAAAGTTCTTTCTTTATACGAACTCGAAGATGAAGATCCTAGGGTGTATGACCTCCTGTGTGCGGCCGATACAGTAGGGGTTTTCCAAGTGGAATCACGGGCACAGATGAATGTACTTCCTCGGCTTCGACCTCGGTGTTTTTATGACATTGTCATCGAGGTTGCCTTGGTGCGTCCGGGGCCGATTCAAGGGGAGGCCGTCCATCCCTACCTGCGTCGTCGCCGAGGAGAAGAGAAAGTGAGCTATCTGCATCCACTTCTTCGTCCTGCTTTGGAAAAGACCTTGGGAGTTCCCCTGTTCCAAGAACAGATGATGCATATCGCTATGGATGTTGCAGGCTTCAGCGCTACGCAGGCGGATGAACTCAGGCGTGCCATGGGTTCTTCGCGCAGTATCCAAAAAATGCAGAAGCTTCGTGAGCCTTTCATGAAGGGGCTGCAGCAGCGCGGTATTCCTCAAAATATCTGCGAGGAAATTTTTACTCAGGTTCAAGGATTTGCCGATTTTGGTTTTCCCGAATCGCATTCCTTTTCTTTTGCCTACATCGTGTACGCATCGGCCTGGCTGAAGGTTCACTACCCCGAGCATTTCTATGCGGGGATTTTGTCTCATCAACCGATGGGCTTTTATTCGCCTTCCTCGCTGATTCACGATGCACGAGGCCATGGCCTGCTTGTGTGCCCGCCTGACGTTAACCTTTCGGCTGAGAAAACCCAGGTTTTCCCCGTCAATGAAATTGAGCGTGTCATTGGTGCGCAGGCACTTGCCGAGGCGCGTGGAGAGGTAGTCCCCGGAAAAGAAGGGTTGGTTGATCCTCACGCGCGCTGGGGAATTGTGATAGGGCTTGATGCCATCAAAGGGCTTGATCGATCTCGTATCCAGAGGATTGTGCGCGAACGCCAGGATGGCTTGTATGCAAGCTTCGAGCAGCTGGCATCCAGAGCTAGGCTCCGCAGTGCTGATCTGGAAAAGATCGCCCAAGCGGGAGCCCTAGATTCTTTGGGATATGAGCGACGCGAAGGAATCTGGGCAAGCGGTAGCTTGGGTCAAGACGGAGGAGATTCTGAGGAATACCAACCAATGCTTGATGGTTTTGGCCTGGAATACCATCTTCCCGAGCTTCCGCCTTTGGACGATTTTGCCCGCATCAATCTGGACTATGAGTCCATGGGGATGTCGCCAAAACAGCATCCTCTTGTGCTTCTTCGCCCCGAGATGAATGCTCAGGGGGTGACGCCTGCCTGTGGGGTCACCGCGTGTGAGAACCGTGCTCACATCAGAGTAGGAGGAATTATTACCCATCGTCAGCGTCCCAGTAGTGGCGGAGGGGTCCTCTTCCTGAGCGTAGAAGATGAAACCGGAAGTGTGAACGTTACGGTTACCGAAAATACGTGGCGGCAGTTTCGCCAAGAGGTCATGGCTCCGGCGGTTATTGTCGACGGCTACTGCGAAAACCTGTATGGGACACGAAGCGTACGCGCCTTCCGTATCTATCCGATGAATACGGAGCTATGCGTGCGCTCACGCGATTTTCGTTAAAGCGGGGTTATACACGCTCGCGAGGCACGTAGAGCTCAGAGAAGATTGACCAAATCACCGAAATAATCGGGATTGCAATGATTGCTCCCAATAGCCCAGCGGTGAAGGTTCCCACCATGACACCGATACCCACGACAACGGGGTGCAAGGATACCTGGTGTCCCATGATGAGCGGTTGAAGAATATGGCCTTCGATCTGGCCAATCAAAGCAATGCCCAAACCAACGATTGCAGCGGTAACAATGCCCTTGGCTGCAAGAGCAACGATCATGGCAAGGATCATCGCTGTTGGAGCACCAATAAGCGGAATGAAGGCACCGATGAAAACCAAAATTCCCAGCGCAGGAGCTACGGGGACTCCCAGTATCTGCAAGAAGATGGCTGCAAATAGACCATCTGTTCCAGCTACCAGCATGGTTCCACGTGCATAGCCGGAGAAGGTTGCCCATCCTGCTTGCGCTGCACGGTTTGTCACTGCTCGCCGGTGATAGGGAAGAAGCGCGACAAACCATGACCACATCTGGTTGCCGGAGTGCAAGAAGAAGATTGTGATGAAGAAGGCAAGGACGAGGACCGAAGCAACGACAGCCGCACTCGATACATTCGCCACAGTCTCGCTGAGCAATCCCGACCAATTAGAGGCAAGGAATTGCTTGCCTTGGTTCATCAGGGTTTCATTCAGATGAGTGAGATCGTTGATGGGGATTTGGAAAGGGAGCTTGAGATGGGAAACCAGATCAGAGACCTTAACAAGCCCGTTTTCGACCTCGACAAGAAGGTTCGGCCATTGACCAGCGATTGAAGTAATCACCAGTGTCATGAGTGCGACAAAAGTGCCGATGAAAGCCAGAAGAGAGGCAAAGACAGCTAGCCATCGATTCAACCAACGGCTGAGGAAATTTGTCAGGGGATTCAATATTGCGGTCAGAAGAAGTGCAATAAAGATCGCAACGAAGACAGGGGTGGCCTGAGCAATTGCGAAAACCACTGCAGAGATGACGATGATCACGCCGATAATCGCCCACGAGCCAACTCCCGCCTGGGCAAGCCAGCGAGGAACAAGAGGCTTACGGGTCGTGCCGTTAAGAACTCGGCGGCTACTTGAGGGGGTGCGCGTAGGCGGAGTCCACTGGACTCTCGGCGGAGCCTGGTGGTGTCGAGGCGTCGCCTGAGTTCCGCTGCGCGCCTTGAGACGTGCAGCGGTATGCGATCCCAGTCGTTGAGCTCCTTGGGAGAGAGAAGTGACAAGCGCCCGTGAATGACGAATCAGGCGCGTCGCTTGGCGCTGAGGTTTCTCACTCATTCTCGTCGCTCTTCTGCTCTGTTGAAGTATCGCCAGGGGAGAGGCGCTCACTTACTGCTGCCGCGGCCTCGCCAATTGCTCTTTGAGCGCTTTCAATCATTCGGTTTGCGGGGTCAAGAAGCTGTTCCTTGACCTTGCGACGCATGACTTTACCCAGCGGATTGCGTGGAAGGTCAGTGATGATCGCAATCTGGCGCGGAAGGGCGTAGTGAGAGACATATTTCTCGGCCCATGCGCGCACCTGTGCAAGGGTAATCATCGGTGCGTCATCTTCCAAGATCAACGCCGCGGTGACCTCTTCGCGCGCTTCGCCCGCGGGAAGTCCAACCACTGCAACATCCTTGACGCCGGGCATCGAGCGAATTGCTGCTTCGACCTGCGAAGGGTATACGTTGAAGCCACCCGAAAGGATGAGCTCCTTCTTGCGATCGGACATTACAAGGAAACCATCCTTATTGATCGCAACGTCGCCGGTACGTAGCCATCCGTCTTCAGTGAAGACGCGAGCAGTTTCTTCGGGCGCATCAAGGTAGCCACTGAAGACCTGAGGGCCTTTAACGATGATTTCACCGGGAGTGCCGTCTTCAACATCGATGCTGGGGTCTTCAAGGTCGACCAAGCGGACATCGGTCGAGGGAAAAACGACGCCCAAAGCGCCGTGGTACCGGTTATCGGCAAGGGGGGAACCGGCGATAACGGGAGATGTCTCGGACATCCCGTATCCCTCGATAATCATCCCATCGGTTGCCTCTTCCCATTGCTGAGCCAGAGTCTTCGAGAGTGGCATCGCGCCGCAAATCGACCACTTAATCGTCTTCAGAGCGACGTTCTTTTCAGCAGCGCGATTCATTACGCGTTCGAACATCGGGGGAACTCCGACAAAGAACGTCACAGGTCGGCGCTTATGTGCTTCCAATGCCAAATCGACATCGAACTTTGGAAGGAGTAATTGCGTAGCAGCAAGATGAACTGCCGCGCACATGAAGAAGGTCAATCCGTAGGCGTGGAAATAGGGCAACAGTGAGTAGAAGGTTTCAGCACCTTCGTGAAGCTTCCATACCCACATGCGACATTGATTGACATTCGTTCCAATGTTGCGGTGGGTGAGAGGAACTGACTTGGGAACGCCATTCGTGCCACCGGTATGAAGGATGACCGCTAAATCATCACCGGTTGCTTGGGGAGTATCAGGATGAACCAGTCGTGCATGAGCGACTGCCTGATCCCAGGAGCGGGCATCTTTAGGACGCGCGGCACGCATTTGTTCGCGAGTCTGCCGTGCTCGTTCAATTGGAAGGCTTAAGAGCATTCGTTGTGAGCGTGGCATCCCGGCCGAGATATCGACAGTAAAAATCGTATCCAGCGATTTATCGCCCTCGCGAATAAACGCGTCAACCGATTTTTCCCAAACGATTGCGACTTTTCCGTGGTGGCGATCGAGTTGCTGGTGGATTTCTTCAGCTGGTGCTAGTGGATTGTGCTCTGCAGCGACGACACCAATGCGCATGCAGGCATAGAAGGCAACTAATGCCTGCGGGCAGTTGGGAAGACAAATGGCGCAGACATCGCCACGGCGCAGGCCAGTCTCGATGAGTACTTGTGCGGCTCGCAGCACCTGCGCATAGAGCTGAGCGTAGGTCAGGGTAGCGCCAAAGTAGTCGACTGCAATGCGCTCGGGATAGAGCCGCGCGGAGGTCTCCAAAAGAGTGATCAACGATGTATCCGGCACGGGTACCTCTAGTGGCGTTCCCGGGTCGTATTGCCTGCGGGATTGCAATGTGAGGTCTGAAACCATGTCCACTCCTAGTAGAAAACTACTACTTACGTTAGCGTAGGTTAGCGCGCCCGGCGCCTGAAAAACGCCCAAGCATTTCCTCTTTAAATGCTGAGTATTCGCCGTTGTCGATGGACTCTCGAATGGCATCAACCAAGCGGACGGTGAACCACTCGTTGTGAATCGTTGTCAGCGTCGAAGCCAAGATTTCCTTCGCCTTAAACAGGTGATGGACGTATGCGCGGGTGTAATGCGTGCAGGTATAGCAACCGCAGCCATCGACCAGGGGAGTGAAGTCACGCTTGAAGCGAGCGTTTGTAATATTGAAACGACCGTCGGGGGAGTAGATTGCTGCATTTCGCGCAACGCGAGAAGGGTTCACGCAATCAAAGGTGTCTGCGCCGGCCTCGACGCCGCGGAAAAGATCGTCGGGTTCGGAAATCCCCAGAAGGTGGCGAGGGCGATCCTCGGGGAGCTCAGAACTCACCCAAGAAACGATTGTTCCCAGATTTTCCTTCTGCAGTGCGCCGCCAATACCGAAACCATCGAAGATCTGACCGTTCACGTCCATCTCGGCCAAGGTGCGGGCGGCATGTCGGCGAAGATCCTCGTATTGCGCTCCCTGAACAACGCCCCAGAGCTGTTGGTAGGGCTTTCCGACGCGCTCATTAGTGAGACGTTGATGGATCGCCAAGCACTGACGGGCCCATTCATGGGTACGTTCAAGGGATTCTTCTTGATAGAAACGAGGGTGAAGCAGCGAGGTCAGCTCATCGAAGGCAAACATAATGTCCGAGCCCAATTCGTGCTGAATACTCATCGAGATTTCGGGGGAGAAACGGTGCTTCGAACCATCGACGTGGCTAGAGAAAATTACTCCCTCTTCATCGACAACAGCACGTGAAGCTTTGACAGCCTGCTTATTGAGCTTGGGATCATCGAAGCTTGCTTGACCGCTGAACTCGGCTGAAAGCACCTTCTTAAACCCTGCGCCCAAAGAAAGAACCTGAAAACCGCCGGAATCCGTGTAGGTCGGGCCACCCCAGTTCATGAAGGAACCGACGCCACCGGCCTCGTCAACAATGTCCGAACCCGGCTGCAAATAAAGGTGGTAAGCATTGGCAAGTACAGCCTGTGCACCTAGACCGCGCACCATCTCTGGGGTCAGGGCCTTGACATTCGCTTTCGTTCCGACAGGGATGAAGGCAGGAGTTGAAATAGTGCCGTGCGCGGTGTGAATCGTGCCGGTTCGCCCCAAGCCTGAAGCGTAGTCAAGACGCGTTCGGCAATCGAAACCGCGGTCGCGATCTGATGTAGGGAAAGGGCCAGTGAACTCGGCTGGTTTACTGAGCCAATTTGAAGAAGTGCTCATGCCAGGACCTCGTCACTCTTCAAGTGCTCGACGCGGCGCACCAATGCGATCACGCGGTAAGTGATGGGGAGGAAGACAACTTCAATACCGACCTTGTAGACATAGCCGGTGACGATGTAGTTCACGAATTCCATCCCAGGGATGATGCCCGCAAAAGCAATCGTGCAGAAAATTACGGTATCGAAAGCTTCACCAACCAGGGTCGAACCAATCAGACGCGCCCACAGGTGCTTAGCACCCCAGCGCTCCCTGATTTTGACCAAAACCAGCGAGTTCATGAGCTGGCCGACCAAATATCCGCAGATCGATGCGGCAACAATGCGTGGAACAAAGCCGAGCACTGCGACAAAAGCATCCTGATTTTCGTATCCCGGACCAGCTGGAATTGATTGGACGACCCAGAAGGTTAGCGAGGCCAACAGAGATGCCGCGAAGCCCATGATGATGACCCTACGTGCCCGTGCAAAGCCATAGACCTCAGAGAGGACGTCACCAAGAATGTAGGTGAGCGGGAAGAGGACGGCACCGCCATCGAAAACCAGATGGATTGGACCCGCATCAAGCGCCGTAACTTTCGTTGCTGCGATATTCGAAATCAAAAGGAAAGCAACGAAGCTAACAGCAACAATGTCGTACACACGAGGCTGTGCGCTGCGTTCGGCGTGCTCGGTCATCAATCTCAACTTTCTATGCGCGTGAGTTAACCCTTCTATTGTGCCTGCTTGGTGCGTGAGCACGCGCGCTGGGCACCCCGTTAGAATGACAGAGTGATCAACGTTTCTCACTTTTCCTTGCGGATCGGTCCGCGCGAGCTCATTTCAGATGCCTCTTTCAGGATTGATAAGGGGATGTGCATTGGATTAGTTGGTCGCAATGGCGCGGGTAAGACAACGACGATGCGGCTTTTGGCCGGAGAAGAAGACCACGGCGCCGCTCAGTATGAAGGCACGATTACACGTAACGGAACGGTTGGATATCTTCCCCAAGATCCGCGCGAAGGTGATCCCGATCAGCTTGCACGCGACCGAATTATTTCGATTCGCGGTATCGACGCGATCATTAAGAAAATCAAGCGTTCCGAACAAGAAATGTCGACGACCGAAGGTACACGCCAGCAAAAAGCCATGGAGCGTTACGTTCGTCTAGACCACGAATTTACTCAGGCCGGAGGTTGGGCGGCGAATGCGGAAGCCGCGCAAATTGCCCACTCCTTAGGCTTAGATGATCGCGTCTTGGGACAGACTCTCTCAACCCTGTCGGGCGGTCAGCGTCGGCGGGTTGAACTTGCTCGCGTGCTTTTCTCGGGTGCGGATACCCTTCTGCTTGATGAGCCGACAAACCACCTCGATCACGACTCCATCCTGTGGCTTCGCGATTGGATCAAAACTTTCCCCGGTGGTGTCTTGGTGATCTCACACGACGTGAAACTTCTGGGTGACACTGTGAATCAGGTGTTCTACCTGGACGCTAATCGCGCGCATGTCGATATTTATCATTTGGGATGGGCTGCATACCTCAAACAGCGCGAGGAAGATGAGAGGCGACGCCGAAAAGAACGAGCTGTCGCGCTGAAGAAAGCCGAACAATTGCGCGCTCAGGGTGAAAAAATGCGCGCAAAGGCCACCAAAGCCGTTGCTGCTCAACAGATGCTTCGTCGTGCTGAAGAACTGGTCGCCTCTGTTGGAAGCGAAGAGGTCCAAGAAAAGGTTGCGCGCTTGCGTTTCCCCGAACCTCTTCCCTGCGGAAAAGTGCCGCTGAGTGCACAGGGGCTGTCGAAGAGTTACGGCTCTTTGGAAGTTTTTACCGGTGTTGATCTTGCCATCGACCGCGGGTCAAAAGTTGTCGTCCTGGGGCTTAATGGCGCGGGTAAAACAACTCTTCTTCGCCTACTTGCCCGCGTTGAAGAACCCGATAGCGGAATTGTTGAAGACGGCCATGGCCTCAAGCTTGGCTACTACGCTCAGGAACACGACACCTTGGATATGAATGCCACTGTTAAGGAAAACATGGCTCATAGCGCCCCGGGGTTTGACGATACACATGTGCGTAATGTCTTGGGTCAGTTCCTATTCAGTGGAGATGATGTCGACAAACCGACACACGTACTTTCGGGTGGAGAAAAGACTCGCCTAGCACTGGCAACCTTGGTTGTGTCGGGTGCAAACGTTCTTCTTTTGGATGAGCCGACGAATAACTTGGATCCCGCCTCGCGCGAAGAAATTCTGCATGCGCTCCATTCCTACGAGGGCGCCGTTGTTCTGGTCACCCACGATCCGGGTGCCGTGACGGCACTTGCCCCCGAACGCGTGCTGGTCCTTCCCGATGCCGATGAAGACCTTTGGGATGATTCCTATCTGGACTTGGTGACACTCACCTAAGCCCAGATAGAACAAACACGAGGCCGCTATCTCAACCGATAGTGGCGATTGCGTGCGTAATCGGGGTTCCCGAGGCGTCGCGACGTTCGTCGAGCGCGGGAAGCTCCACCGGAGTTCCATCGGCCGAGGCTGCGCGTGGGTTATCCCCAACCCAGGCGATATCCAAGCGGTCCTCTCCACGAAGGAAACGCTGGACGCGTACGCCTTGGGTGCCTCGTCCCTTGTAGGGGTATGCGGCTAGGGGAGTGACCTTTGCGGTTGTTTGTCCGGTCCCCGGGAGCGCCCCGGCAGCACCGGCCACGGTAACGACCACGGCCTCGTCGGGGCTACTCACCGACCAGAAGCCCAGCACGTTCGCCTCATCTGAAAGCTTCATTCCTGCCATTCCCGAGGCCGTGCGTCCTTGTGGGCGGACCTTCTCGGCCGGAGTGCGAAGAAGCTGAGCGTCGGAGGTGATGAAAACAAGGTCGGAGGTATCGCTGCTGGGGCCGAATCCCACCAGTTCATCTCCCTTTTCAAGTGAAATAACTTCCCATTCATCGCGCTGAAGCACATCGGGCTTCAAACGCTTGACGACGCCCATGCGCGTGCCCATTGCCATGACGGTATCGGCTTCGGGATCAAGCAAGCCGACTGCAGGCGCATCGGTATGGATGAGCAGAGCACTGGGAGTTGCAGCCGCGAAAGACAATCCGGTTTCAAAGCGCGGAAGCGCGGGAAGATCGACAACGTCAATGCGGTGGGCAAGGCCATCGGAGGTGACGACTGCGATCTGCGAACGAGCAGAGGTCGAAAGCTGTGCACGGATTCCGTCGTGCGATGCGCGAGGGCCGGCTTCGATAGGATCTGCACCTTCTACTCTGGCGAGCGATCCTGCCGCCGAGAGGACAACAACACACGGATCATCGGGAACTTCGAGCGACATTGTCGTCGCTTTTCCAGTTGCGGCCGGGATCGCAGCGAGTGCGGCGCCGGGCTGCGCCTGGTCAACCTGGGTGCCGGTTGCTGAAAGAAGAAGGGTCCGACGAGGCGTTCCCAAGCGTGCTGCAACCTCTGAAAGTTCCTGGCTGATGAGCGCGTAGAGACGATCTTGAGAGGCCAAGATCTCTTCCAGCTCTGCGATCTTTGCATTGAGCTCATCGCGTTCAGTTTCGAGTTCGATACGAGAGAACTTTGTGAGTCGACGCAGGCGCAATTCAAGAATGTGGTTTGCCTGGACTTCAGAGAGATCGAAAGCAGTCTGGAGGCGTTCGCGGGCGGTTTCGACGTCATCGGAAGAGCGAATAATGGCAATGACGTCATCAATGTCGAGAACTGCAATGAGCAAACCCTCAACCAGATGCAGGCGATCACGACACTTTCCAAGGCGGAAGTTGCACCGACGAGTCGTGACATCGATTCGATGATCAAGGAAAACTCGGAGCATATCTTTGAGCCCCAGCGTCCTTGGTTGGCCATCAACCAATGCAACTGCGTTGATCGAGAAGGAATCTTCTAAAGGGGTGCGAGCATAGAGCTGTTGGAGTACTGCTTCGGGATTAAAGCCGTTTTTGATCTCGATGACCAACCGCAGGCCGTGAATGCGGTCGGTGAGGTTCTGTACTGCCGAAATTCCCTTCAAACGACCAGCAGAAACATTCTCTTTGATCTTCTCAATGACCTTCTCGGGTCCGACCATATAGGGCAGCTCAGTGACGACAAGGCCCATCTTTCGTGCGGTGACACGTTCAACCTGAACCTTCGCGCGAGTCTTAAATGCGCCGCGGCCAGTTTCGTAGGCATCCTTGATCCCCTCAAGGCCAACGATTACGCCGCCTTCTGGTAAGTCTGGGCCGGGTACATAACGCATGAGGTCAGCAACGGAAGCATCGGGATGCTTGAGAAGATACTGCGCTGCTGCAATTGTCTCTGAAAGATTGTGGGGTGCGATATTCGTTGCCATACCCACAGCGATACCTGAAGCGCCATTGACGAGAAGCTGAGGGAAACCGGCAGGGAGGACCTCCGGCTGCATGAATTGATTGTCGTAGTTGGGAACAAAGTTGACGGTGTCTTCATCAAGGGATGCGACCAAGTCCAAGGCTGCCGGGGCCATCCGCGCCTCGGTATAACGCGCGGCAGCGGGACCGTCGTCAAGGGAGCCGAAGTTTCCATGTCCATCAACCAAGGGCAAACGAAGGTTAAATGGCTGGGCCAATCGAACCAGTGCGTCATAGATTGCCGAGTCACCGTGAGGGTGAAGCTTACCCATTACCTCGCCGACAACTCGCTGAGACTTAACGTGACCGCGATCGGGACGGAGCCCCATTTGGTCCATCTGGAAAAGAATGCGGCGTTGAACGGGCTTCAAACCGTCGCGTGCGTCAGGGAGAGCGCGTGCGTGGATGACAGAAACAGCGTATTCGAGGAAGGATCCCCTCATTTCTGTCGAGACATCAATTTCTGTGATGTTCTGATCAGCATCGGGGAGATTGAGCTTGTCGTCCTTCGTTCGCATGGGTCGATTCTCTACGAAATTGGCGTAAAACCGCCAGGTACACGCCGCTCTTGATAGAATTGGACGGTGAAATTAGATCGCGATATCGAGCGTGCTGGCTTCTTCCCTGACCTTGCAATTCGAGCCGTTCATCGCTTACTCGGCAATGAAGAGGTCCGTGCGTCGCTTGTTCAGGTTGAAGCGGCATTCGATCGCGGGTCAATGTTCCGCCACTTAACAGTTCTTGTTCTCACTCAGAGTTGCTTTATTCAGGTGCACGTTGATGAGGGGGATAACCACAGTGCTGTTGTAGTTTCGGCTGCCCGTCCTATTCGTGCGATATCGGGAGTTTCAGTTCAAGAAGTCATTGCTGATCCCACTCAGGGACACGAGGTGTCTGAGATGACGATCAGTATTGATATGGGCTCTCAAAAGCGCAGCGATATCGAACAGCTCCGCTGTGATGATCCGACATGCCAAGCCGATCATGGTTTCATGGCCCGTAGCTATCCCGATGATATTTCTCTTCGAGTCTCGCAGCTGGCAGATGGCTCGCGTACATATACGGACGCTCAAGTTTTGGTTGATGCTCTTCTTGAGGTGGTCCGTAATGCTCAATGACCATCTCCGGGCTACAGGAGCCTCCTTACCGAGCGCGGATGATTTTCGTCTGACGCAGGTGATTCCCGCAGTGATGGGAGCAGTTGAACCCGAATTATCGCTCGCTCGGCCCGATCTTTCCTCAAGTTTGGGACTGGAACGAGCCAAAGCCGCAGTAGTCATTCTGGTTGACGGCCTGGGCTTCATTCCTCTAATGGATCACTTAGGACACGCGCGAAACCTTCGTGGATTCCGGGATCAGATCCACACTGCTTACTCGGTTGTCCCATCGACGACTGCTGCAGGTATTACCGCCTGCGGAACGGGTCAGCTTCCTGGTCGCACCCGCATGGTTGGTTACAGCGTCCTTCATGGCGAGCGCCTCTTTAACCTGCTTGCCTTCACGGATGGGATCGATCCAATGCAGTGGCAAGAATGCCCGACCTTCTTCGAAGAGCTTTCTGCTGCTTCGGTCCCGTGCGCGACCATCCTTCCAGCCAAGTTTGCTGGCTCTGGACTCACTTCAGCCGCTCTTCGAGGTGCCCGTTTTGTTCCTGCCACGTCATGGGAAGAACGGTGCCAGGCAGCAATTGACCAGATTCGCTCTGGGACAAAGTTGGTGTATCTCTACTGGTCTGAAATCGATGCCGCCGGTCATGCTCACGGGGTGGGATCAAGCCAGTGGAGCGATGCATTAGAAGATTTCGACGCGGGACTTGGACGCTTCCTGAGCTCGCTTCCAGACGATGTTCGCGTTGTCCTTACCGCCGATCACGGCATGGTGAATATTGATTTTGACCGGCTTTATAACGTCGCCGAGCTATCTCCCTTAAGTCAGGGCGTACGCGCAGTCGCTGGGGAAACACGAGCAGTTCATGTTCACTGTTTTCCGGGTACAAACGAGCTGCAAGTGAGGAACCGCTGGGAAGAATTCCTTGGAGAGCATGCATGGGTAGTGGGAGCTGATGAACTACCGGCATTGATCGGTACGGGCCCAGGTCTTGCCGAGAGCGGCGATTTCGTTGTCTTCTCACGAGGCCGTGGTGGGATAGTCGATAGCCGCACTCAAAGCTCGGGAGCTATGACACTGATCGGCGTCCACGGCTCTCTAACACCCGATGAAATGCTGATTCCGCTAGCGGTGCTTGCTTAGGGACGCGAGCCAAAAACGATCTCGTCCCAGCTTGGAACGGAACGCCTCTTTGACTTTTTCGCAGCAGCGGGAGCTTGAGGAATATCTTCAAGCTGTTCAAGCGGCAGGGGTTGATCTTCAACGGCCTCTGTTGTTTCCGCAGATTCTTTTACCTCTGAGGAACTCTTTCGTGCCTCGGTTAAAGAATGGATACGCGCTGCCAAGGATTCAACCCCGGCGGGCAGATGGGGACGCTCCTCTGAGATCTCCTCTTCGTCTTCCTCATCATCGAGCTCATACTCAATTTCTTGGGGCTTTCCGCGTTGAGCATTGAGCTGCTCGACCAGTGCTTCACGTTCTTCAATATCAGAGCGATCCACAGAGACAACGGGGGCCGGAACAGGAAGTGAAGTAAAACTCTGGACTCCGGTCGGGGAGGCGGTCTCGGTCAGCCAACGGGCTTCCTCGTCAATGGCCTCGAGATGGCCGGAAGCCTGTAAACGCCACTGCGCACCGTGCTCGACGGCACCCTGAATGAAAGTCAAGTGAATGACCCAAGGGGAATCGGCCTGGCGCGATGCTGACCAATGCAAAGAATCTGGGGAAACTCCTCGGGCTGCCAGACGGTCAACAACCAAGTCTCCCATAACAGGCGAATCAGGAAGATTTCCAATAGGGCTGGAAAGGGCGCGCTGAAGTGCATAATCCTTCTCTGCCTGAACGGGAGCTTCGAAGCGAGTGATTTGCGAGACCTCAACATTGTGTTCGCGTGCGATATCGACAGCTCGTGCACCAGAGCGAAGCAAGGCTTGGATTTCACGAGGACGCAAGGGCTTATCTTCGGTAATCGCCTCGATCCGCGGACGATCGCGACGGACGGCACCTCGCAGTTCGTCTGTGATCGGGGTGGTGTAACGACGGCCTTCACTGTCGGTGAATACCAGTGTTTCCTCGTCTGCACCTACTCCGAGAAGATCAAGATCGATCATCGCTTTTCCTCCTTGCTTCGTGGTCAAATTTTCTCAAAGATGGCGTTAAAATCCTTGATTGTCGGGGCGCGTGTCCTTTTCGGTAGCGCAAAAATTTTCAACGTGTTACCCTGCAGCGCAGCGAATGTGTTACGCGAGAGCGCAATACATGATGAGAAAAAGGGAGGACAAAATGGCCACCGATTACGATGCACCTCGTAAGAATGACGATGATGTTGCAGAGGACTCCATTGAGGAGCTGAAGTCGCGTCGCAATGATTCTGGTTCGGCAAATGTCGACGAGGATGAAAATGAGGCCGCAGAGAATTTTGAGCTTCCCGGTGCAGATCTTTCGAAGGAAGAGCTGACGGTTCACGTCGTTCCCAAGCAGGATGACGAATTTACCTGCTCAATGTGCTTCTTGGTCCATCACGCTTCTCAGCTTGCCTACGTCGATGACAACGGACAGCCCGTCTGCACTGAGTGTGCTGGCTGAGCGTGAGATAATTCAGTTATGTTCGGACGTTCACGCAAGGAAGACACTGTTCAAGAAGAGGTAGAAGAGGAAGCGCGCCCCCAGCTCTACGACGAGTCAGAACTGTGGCAGATCCCCGGCCCCCGCGAAGAATATGAAGTTGATACCTCGGTCGATTATGTTGACCTAGGTTCACTGCGCATTCCTGCCGTACCTGGAATGCAGATTCGTGCACAAGCTGGTGAAGATGGTCAAAGCATCATTCGAATTATGTTGGTGCTCGCTTCTTCGGGGCTCCAGTTCTCTATTGCCGCCGCGCCGCGTTCGGGTGGAACCTGGGATGAACTTCGTCCACAGATTCGTGCCGCCTATGAAGAGGGCGGCAGCACAGTTCGCGAAAAGCACACTCGCTACGGTGATGAGCTTGAAGTTGATGAGGCAGTGACGCTTCCCGATGGGAAGAAGGGCACCACGCGGACCCGAATTATCGGGCGTGAGGGTGACCGTTGGTTCGCGCGAATCGATATGGTCGGTCCCGCAGCATTGGGCGGTCAAGAAGCTGATGACTTCGAGGAGCTCATCGATCGGGTTGTTGTCGTACGCGGCGACGAACCTCGGCCGCGACTGGATCTATTGCCACTTCATCTTCCCGATCAAAGCGCAACACGAGTTCCCAATGTTTAAGAAACTCATCGACCGCGCAGTGAAAAGGCTTTCGCTGAGTCGTGAAGACATCGACGCTAACGATGAGAAACAGAGCCGGGAAGAACGCGGGCGTTTAGCCGTCGCTGACGTACAGGATCGCCAAAAAGCGATTCTCTTTGGGACGATTCAATCGGTCACCTACTATCCGGAAAATATCCGTCCGCTGATTGATGCCACCCTCTTCGACGGAACGGGGACAATTGTCCTTCGCTGGCCGGGACGCAGTGACATCCCCGGTATGCATGCGGGAGTTCACCTTGAAGTCGAGGGAACAATTGGTGTCAGCAATGGGGTAAAAGTGATGACAAACCCGCTCTATCGTCTGATTGCAGAGGACAATGTCGAATAACCGATACGCGTGGCTTGCCCAAGATGAATTTTCGGCCTCTGATGTTCTTGGGGGAGCGCGCGGTATTGCCGAGGCCGTGGTTCCCGGCCTCGTATTCTTAGGTTGCTACCTACTCAGCGGTGCGCTTCTGTTGTCCGCGATCGCCTCGGCATTGTGCTCAGTGCTATTTGCAATCATCCGTCTCATTCAGCGGCAGTCGATTGTCCAATCTCTGTCAGGGCTTCTTGGGGTTGGAATTGCTCTGGTATGGGCACTCGTCTCGGGGAAGGGAATTAACTTCTTCACCTGGGGTCTTGTGACAAACGCAGCATGGGCATTGGTCTTACTGGTCAGCTTGGTTATCGGGTGGCCACTTGTTTCGGTACTTTTTGGACTCTTAACCGGGCGTCCCATTCGTTGGGTGAAAGAGCCGGAGGCGCGCGATCTCGCAGCTAAATGCGTGTGGCTGACCTTGGCCTGGTCTGCAGTCTTTATCATCCGCTTGGCTGTTCAAGTACCCCTGTGGCTGAACGAACAAGTCGCGTGGCTTTCAGCAATGAAGATCGCGTTGGGAATCCCGCTTTTTATTCCTGTTGCCTGGCTGACCTGGTGGCTCTTGAAGGATGATTTCCGGCTGCATCCTGCGCATTCCGATTCTGCGCAGGATGTTGAAGAGAGCTAGCCCTTCTTTTATCTAGGCTTCGGCTTCTACTTCCCTTGTCAGCATGCGGTTGAGCGCGGTGAGAACCTGACCTCCGCGATCTGAAATCAGCAGGACGAGTTCGTCACCAGCTTGATAGGAATCATCCGCCTGAGGCGCAAAAGGTGCGCCATCACGTAAGAGCGCGCTCAAGACAACACGAGGTGGGAAGGCGACGTCACCGATGCTCCTGCCAATGATTGGGGAGTTGTCCGGCAAGACGAAGGCGTACATTGCAGCCTGTGCAGAATGGAAGGCGAAGAGCTTCACTGGGGTTCCGACGGAGATCGCTTCCTCGACCAAGGCAGTCATAATTCGCGGAGTCGAAACGGGAACGTCCACGCCCCAGGAGGCGTCAAATAGCCATTCGTTCTTTGGATTGTTTTGGCGTGCAACAACACGTGGGACGGCGAATTCAGTCTTTGCAAGAAGCGAAATCACCAAATTTGCTTTGTCGTCACCGGTTGCTGCCAAGACGACATCGGCCTCACGCACGCCCGCTTCCGAAAGCGCTTCGGGTGAGCAAGCATCGGCAAGAATCCATTCGGCGTCAGCTACTGAAGCGACACGCAGTTGGTCGGGTTTCTTATCGATTAAGGTCACGTCGTGACCGTGATCGAGTAGTTCAAGGGCGACCGAGCGTCCTACGGATCCAGCTCCAGCGATAACAATCTTCATCTCTTAGTCCTCAAGGCGTGGTGCGCGTGTCAAGATGTCACGCAAGGGAAGTGGATCTTCACCAGAGATTGCGAAATACAACTGGTCATGTTCCTGGATGACCAACTCTGGACGGGCGGGAAGAATCGTTCCCAAGCGGGAGACGAAGGCAATCCGTTCACCCGTCAAGTTCTCGACTGTGGGGAAAGAAAGCCCATACCAGTCAGCGATAGGAGTGGCGGTGACCAAAGAAACCAATCCAGAGGGGTGCGTCCACGTCACAGCGGCATCAGGCGGCATCAGGCGGCGAAGCACCGATTCCGTTGTTCGTTTGACGGTGGCAACTGTGGGAATCCCCAGACGTTCGTATACGAAGGCTCGTTCTGGGTCGTAGATTCGAGCAACAACACGCTCGACATGGAAAGTCTCGCGCGCAACGCGGGCGGCAATAATGTTCGAATTATCGCCATTTGATACCGCAGCAAAGGCGTAGGCATCTTTAATTCCCGCCTGCTTTAAGGCATCGCGATCCATACCAAGTCCAGTGACTCGGCGGCCCGAAAAGTCCTGAGGAAGGCGTTGAAAAGCCTTGGAATCAGAGTCGATGACAGCGACGGAGTGTCCTTGCGCATCCAAAATAGTAGCAAGACTGGCGCCTACTCGGCCGCATCCCATAATCACAAAGTGCACACTCCAACGCTACTCGCACAAAGCGCTCATGGCATCTGTTTGACACAAAAGTTGCTCTGTACGCGTCCAAAAGTGACGCTCTGTCATCCAGAGGATACGCTTAAGAGGTGTCATCATTCGTTGAGTCCGCAAAACGCGTATTAATCGGACGTCCAATTCGTTCCAAGGCGGCGGCCCGTCAACTTCTCCCAAAGAGACTTGCTCTTCCGATCTATGCCTCTGATGCGCTTTCGTCTGTTGCCTACGCGCCGGATGAAATTCTCCTCACCCTGGCATTGGCAGGTTCTCTTGCTCTCATCAAGTCGGTGTGGGTCGGTGTAGTTGTCGCCTGCGTTTTGGCTGTCGTTGTTCTGTCTTATCGGCAAACCGTTCATGCCTACCCTTCAGGTGGCGGCGACTACGAGGTTGTCACGACGAATCTTGGCCCCAGCTGGGGACTACTCGTGGCCTCGGCACTTCTTGTCGACTATGTGTTGACGGTTGCGGTGTCAATCTCTTCCGGCGCAAACTACCTGACCACGATCTTCCCTGGCCTTCGTGGTTCAGAAGTTCCCATTGCGGTTGGACTGATTATTTTCCTCACTCTCGTCAATCTTCGAGGAACGCGAGAAGCGGGGACAGCATTTGCGATCCCAACCTATGCCTACATGATTGCTATTGCAGTGATGATCATTGTTGGCTTTGTGCGACTATTCATGGGGAACCTTCCCATGGCGGATAGCGCTGCTTATGACATCCACGCAGCAAGTTCACACCTTGATGGGCTGACCGGTTTGGGTGGAGTTTTCTTGCTCATGCGTGCTTTCTCTTCCGGCTGCGCGGCCTTAACGGGGGTCGAGGCCATTTCAAATGGCGTGCCGAACTTTAAGCGTCCGAAATCGCGCAACGCAGGAATTACCCTGCTGATGCTCGGTGGTATCGCCGCTTCGATGATGATCTCCATCCTCGTATTAGCACGTCATACGGGGCTCCAGATGGTTGACGATACCTCGATGGTTTATCTCCACGGCAGCGCCCAACCTGATGTGCACTTCGCTCCGGTCATCAGCCAATTGGCCTCGACGATTTTTGGCGACGGCTCGCTTCTCTTCATTTTCGTGACTGCAGTGACGGGCTTTATCTTGATCCTTGCGGCAAACACCGCTTTCAACGGCTTCCCAACCCTGGCCTCGGTTCTCTCGCGTGACTCCTTCCTGCCTCGTCAGCTTTACAAGCGTGGTGATCGCCTGTCGTACTCCAATGGCATCATGGCCCTCGCTGTGGGTGCTTCGGCATTGGTGATTCTTTTTGATGCAAGCGTCACCCGATTGATCCAGCTCTATGTCGTTGGTGTCTTCGTTTCGTTTACACTTTCCCAACTGGGAATGATCCGTCACTGGAATAAACGCCTGCGCCTTCCGCAAAATGGCGGTGAACGCAGCAAGGTGCTTCGCTCGCGTTCCGTGAACATCATCGGCTTTATGATGACCGGATTCGTTCTTGCTGTCGTTTTGGTCACGAAGTTTACTCACGGTGCATGGATTACTGTTTTGCTCATTGGGCTGGTCTTCACCATCCAGCGTTTAATTCGCCGCCACTATGACACGATTCGTGGCCAGCTGCGGGTGGAGGATTGGCATACTCGGCGTGCCCTGCCTTCACGCGTTCGCGCTTTGGTTTTGGTCTCGAATTTATCGAAGCCTTCAATGCGTGCCATCGCGACCGCACGCGCACAGGCTCCCATCAATTTGGAAATTGTTTCAGTCGTCTCAGACCTCGAGGAAGAAAAGCATATTCGTCGCGAATGGAAGGAATCAGGTCTTCCTGTTCCTTTGACACTGGTCGCCTCACCATTTAGGGACATCACGCAAATCGTCATTTCTTATGTACGCTCAAGGCGTCAGCGTTCGCCAGAAGAAATGCTGGTTGTGTATATTCCAGAGTTCTTGGTCCGGCACTGGTGGGAGAACATTCTCCATAACCAGATGGCCTTGCGGTTATCTCGATCTCTTTTACGAATCCCCGGCGTCGTGCTCACCATTGTCCCCTGGAAGCTTGGCGAAGATATCCAGGTCGATGGAACCCAGAGCGTCAATGATCCTTTTAAGCGCCAGTGAGGAGAGATTCACGCATGAGCGATTCTGATGAACTGATTGAGCTCACAATCGGGGCGCCTGCGCATGGTGGCGCCTGTGTTGCACGCGATGATTCCGGGCGCGTTGTTTTCGTTCGATTCGCCCTTCCAGGTGAGAAGGTGCGCGCGCGTGTCATCGATTCACAGAAGCGTATGTTGTGGGCCGAGGCCGTCGAGATTCTTGAGCCCAGCCCTGATCGAATTCCCAGCGTGTGGCCGGCAGCTGGCCCAGGTGGCGTAGGTGGGGGAGAACTCTCCTTCGTCACTCCCGAAGGAGGACGTCGGTGGAAAACCGATGTCCTCGAAGACCAATTGCGACGTATTGGTCGTGAGTGCGTCGCCGAGCAGGTCGAGGCCATTGGGGGAGTGAGCGTTCAACCGGCACCCGGTGATGAGAACCTTGAAGAACTTCTGGGACGACGCACACGTATCGAGTGCGTCGTGAATGAAGCAGGACGACTCGGTATGCGCCGCTATCGCTCGCATGAGATTCAAGTGCTGGATTCTATGCCTTTAGCTGCCAAGGAGATCAATGAACTCGATGTCTGGGAGGGGAATAAGGTTTTTTCTCACCTTCCCGAGGGTTCGCGAGTCCGTTTGATTGCTGCTCCCGGTCAGCCGCCACTGATTTGCACGGATGAGGGCTGCTGGGATGCCCAGGGAGATGCATGGAAGGGACCCGTAACGTGGACAGTTTCCCGCGAAAATGGAGCGGATCAGTATCGCGTTCGGCCTCAAGGTTTTTGGCAAACGCATCGTCGTGGAGCTGAAGTTTTAGCCCGAAATGTTGAGGATATCATCGCCTCGCTCGGTGCTTCCCGGATGATGGAACTTTACTCGGGGGCAGGACTCTTTTCGTTGCCGCTTTCGCGCCTTGTGGGCAGCGCTGGGCACTTGGTGACCCTTGAGGTTGACGAGGCTGCCGTTGCAGATGCCGTGGCAAACGTTGGTAGTGACGTGCTCGATGCTTTTGTTGGCGACTGTGATGCTCCTGCGGTGCACGAACTCAATAGTGAATTGGGGGGTGCGGAGATTATCATCGCTGATCCTCCACGATCCGGAGCTGGCAAAGAAGTCTGTCGTGCGATGGCCAGTACCGGGGCAGAGCACATTCTGCTTGTGTCCTGTGATCCCGCTGCGGCTTCACGTGACCTGCATGATCTTCTTGAGGAGGGCTACCGGATCGCCGATATGCGTGCCTGGGATCTATTCCCCTACACGCACCACTTTGAAGTCATGACGGTACTGGAGAGGATCTAGAGCTTTTCGCTTGACTTTGATTTAAAGGGGATATACCTACTATCAGTTCCGATGCAGTTGGGGGGCAGGCTCTGCGCCTGCCCCCCAACTGCATTCAATCTCGTCTAGGACGAGTTTTAGAGGTTTTCGATCTCGAGGTTCACGGGTACCTTTGCGTTTAGCTTCCAGACCTGCGAGTAGAAGCTGAGTTCGCTTTCCCACGAATCCTTAATATGCGCTGCTGAACGGAATCCGTGGCCTTCACCGGAGTAGAGACGCAGTGCCACTGGGCGGCCGCTGTCACGGAGGGCCTTGAACATGGACTCTGCTTGCGAGGGAGGAACGACCTTATCTTCTGTACCCTGCAGCAATAGAAGTGGTGCGTGGATCTGATCGACCTTGTTGATCGGAGACCGCTCGGCCCACACGGGATCAGAAAGATCATCCGAACCAATCAGGAATTTATCGTAGTGCGACTCGAACTTGTGAGTGGTTGCTTCGAGCAACTTGAGGTCACCAATACCGAAGAGCGAAGTACCAGCGGTGAAAACATCGCTGTCAGCAAGAGCTGACAAAACCGTATAACCACCTGAGGAGCGACCTCTGATCGCGATGCGCTGAGGATCAGCTAGTCCTTGGGAAACCAAGTATTGTGCACCTTTGGCACAATCTTGCACGTCAAGGACACCCCAGTGCCCATTCAGGCGCTGGCGGTACTTGCGACCGTAGCCAGTTGACCCGCGGTAATTGACATCAAGGAAGGCAAATCCACGAGAGGTCCAGTATTGGACAGCAATTGATAGCCCTGGACGAGCAGAGGATGTCGGACCTCCGTGAACATTGACGAGGAGCGGAGGAAGGGAACCCTCAGGAGCAGTGAACTCGGGGTTCTTCGGTGCGTAGTAGAAACCGTGGACAGTCTCTCCGTCGCTACTGGTCCATGAAACTGCTTGAGCGACAGAAATCAGATCTTCGCTCAGGTGCTCTTGAGAAGAAGATCGGAGTACTCGAGATGCCCCACCAGAAACCTCAACGATTGCGGGTTCGTGGGTTGCGCAATCCGCAAGGGTAACAACACGGCCTTCGTAGCAGGCAACATTTCCGGTTGGCCACCACGGGGTACGCCACTCTTCGCACATACCGTTATCCAAGCGAACAGTGCCCAGATGCCACGTCCCGTTTTCTGCCCATGAGCAAATGAGGTTTTCGTAGTCGAAGTTATCGTAGGAATGAAGGCCAAGCTGCCAGTGAGGATGCGAGAATGCACGTGCACTGGGATGCAAGGGGCGTGTGCGAAGGCGAGTCATCCACGCGAATTGATCTTCGTCATCATTCCACTGGAACCCCTCTGTGCGATAGAGGTTCGCCCAACCGGAGGAGTCATCGACGTGGATTAGATCCCCATTTAGGGTCCAACGTGGTTCATAAACGCAGACTTCTGGCTTATCAACCAAAATCAACGAGGCCGCGATCTTACCCTCGAAATCCAATGAGCCAACATGGAGGGTGGAACGTGTCCATGCCATATTGGGGTGGTTCCATGAGAGCCATGCGAGTTTGGTTCCATCGGGACTCAAGGTCGGGGATGAGACAAAGTCAGACCCACCAAAAATCGGGATGATCTCGAAAGCATTGCGCGCTGCTCGTCCATCCAGAGGAATTGCAACAAGCGAATTGACTGGTTCGCCGGGATTCGAATGATCCTCTGCTACCGCATAAACCAAACCGCGAACGTCGGCGATTTCGAAGTCACCGTAGCGAACTTTGCCCAAAGGAGTGAGCGGAACCAACTGACGCCTCGGATCGCGAGTATTAAAGGCATAAACGCGACCGTCGAAGCCATCAGAAAAGACGATGAAGCCGTCGGAAACCGCGTATGCTCGTCCGCCATATTCATGGACACGGGTGCGGACGTCAGGGAGACGAATGCCATCAATGAGCGGAAGAACTTCGGAGATTTGCCCCATAGAATCCGCGCGCAGAAGAGTATTTCGACCGTTATCGCGGGGGTTACCTTCAACCCAGTAGGTATCGGTTTCGTCGACGCGAACCTGTGACAGCTGCACTGATGTCTGAGTGTAGGAATCGGCTTCGACCGGAGAGTCCCACTGTCCATACGGACGTTGCACGCTCATCGTGTCTCCTTCTCTATACGTCAAGTCGTCGCGCCTTCATTCTAATTCCTGCATTGATAACGTGCTTTGAAGTCCGATTGCGCTGCACACTTCTCCTCTTAGCGCGCATCGTTCGGCTCATCAGTCACCATGACACTAGAATCTTGTCCATGACCCATGCCCAAAATCAGGCCTCTTTATTGAGTACGATTTCTTCGCCCAGTGACCTGAGGCGTGTCCCAGCGGCAAAACTGGACGATTTAGCGGCACAGATCCGCGCGAAGCTCATTGAAGATGTCTCAAAGACAGGCGGGCACCTTGGGCCAAATTTGGGCGTTGTTGAATTGACTATCGCTCTTCACCGAGTTTTCCGTTCACCTGCAGATACGATCGTTTTTGATACCGGTCATCAGACGTACGTTCATAAATTGCTGACAGGACGCCAAGACTTTTCGAAGCTTCGACAAGAAGGTGGCCTGTCGGGATATCCCAGTCGCGAAGAATCCGTCCACGATGTTCTTGAAAGCTCGCACGCATCTTCATCTCTGTCGTGGGTTGATGGTATTTCCCGCGAGAAATCTCGACGCGGTGATCCGACATGGACGATTGGCATCATTGGTGATGGTGCACTGACAGGTGGGATGGCATGGGAAGCATTAAATAATATTGCTTCTGATCACAAGCGACGCGCAATCATCATCGTCAACGACAACGGTCGCTCCTATGCGCCAACTATTGGTGCCGTAGCCCGCCATCTTGATCTTCTACGTTCTTCTCGAAATTACGAAAAGGCGCTGTCGTGGGGTAAACGGACTCTGATGAATTTTGGGGAACCCGGACGCGCAACTTACGGAGCTCTACACGGCCTCAAAAGCGGCATTAAAGACGCCCTCATTCCGCAGGCAATGTTTGAAGACCTCGGACTGAAATACCTGGGACCTGTTAACGGCCACGATATTGCAGCGATGGAAGAGATCTTTAATCGTGCACGCGCCTTGCATGAGCCCGTCCTGATCCATGTCATGACGCAGAAGGGACGTGGCTACAGCCCTGCGGAAGAAGATATTGCAGATCGCTTCCATGCAGTGGGGAAGATCCATCCCGAAACGGGTCTTCCTATCGCGCCAGCACGATTTGCTTGGACCAGTGTGTTCGCCGATGAGATTCGTCAGATCGCACACGAACGCGAAGACATTGTGGGCCTAACTGCTGCGATGATGTTACCTGTCGGCCTTGGCCCCTTCAAGGACGACTTCCCTTCGCGCGTGGTTGATGTGGGGATCGCAGAACAGCATGCGGTTGCCTCTGCCGCTGGAATGGCCTTCGCGGGAGCGCACCCGGTTTTTGCGGTGTACGCGACCTTCCTGAATCGAGCATTTGACCAAATTCTTATGGATGTTGGGCTTCACCACTGCGGCGTGACCTTTGTTCTTGATCGAGCCGGAATTACCGGTGATGACGGGGCATCCCACAACGGAATGTGGGATATTTCGATGCTGAATTCCGTTCCTAGCTTACGCCTAGCTGCCCCGCGTGATGAGGCGACGCTACGCGAAGAATTGCGCGAAGCCGTAGCGGTAGATGATGGGCCGACAGTCCTTCGTTATCCGAAGGGCGCCTTGACTGATCCAATTGTTGAGCTTCGTCGTGTGGGTGGCTGCGATGTCCTCAAGGACTGGGATGAGGGCGCTGAAGTCTCAAAGGTCTGCATCGTTGCCGTGGGCTCGATGGTCCCAGCTGCCATGGAAGCAGCTGCTCTTCTTGAGAATGATGGCTTGGCGAGCGTACGCGTGGTTGATCCCCGCTGGGCTCTTCCAGTTCCCGAGGCCTTGGTTGGCCTTGTCGAAGGAGCTGAGCTTGTGCTCAGTGTCGAGGATGGCTTAGTTGATGGTGGATTTGGGTGGTCACTGCGTGATCTGCTTTCTTCGAATGTATCGACGCGATCAATCCCAGTCGTCACCGCAGGTATTCCAAAGGAATTTCTACAGCAGGCTAGCCGAGCGAGCATTGTGACGGCCCTTGGTCTTGACGCACAGGGCCTCAGTGAAAGAATTCGCCACGCTTTAGCGGGAGAGTAGATCACTCAGGGAGCTGGCCATCAACGAGATCTGCCAGGGGCGTGCACCCTGCGCGGTGAGGAAATCGTCGACAGGCATACCCAATCCCTGTTGGGTGTGTTCCCAAGCCAAAGCGCGCTGAACCCGTGGCTCGAGGACAATTTCTGGACTAATTTCTAGGGTTTCGGCTTGCTTAGCAACGGCCTCGCGAACCTCAAGAAGAAGCTCGTGTGCTTCGGCATGAATACGTTGCCAATGCCTGACGCTAGGAGTATGCCCGTCGTCTTCCGTTCGATGTCGGGGTGGAAGTTGGTTTTCTGGAAGGGCTAGTGCGCGGGTGACTGCATCAAGGAAATGCTGCGCGTAACGACGTGCCTGAGGTGAACGAAATTCGGCAATTGAAAGAAGATTGTGGCGAGTCCTTGGCGGACGTTGAGCAGCGTGGATAATTCCACTGTTTCGTACCAAGCGTCCGGGAGCAAGGTCAATTTCGCGCGCAATCGCATCGCGCTCGATCCAAAGCTCACGTGCGATTGCGAGAGCTCGTTTGGAGGTCAACTTGCCAATGCCGGAAATCGAACGCCAACGATCTTTTTTCGGCGAAGGCGGGGCGGCCTCGGCAATGTGTGAAAACTCCTGCTGCGCCCACGAGGTGCGGCCAAGGTCATCCAAGCGCTCTTCAAGGGAGTCTTTAAGAGCAGTCAGGAGCTCAACATCAAGAACCGCGTATCGCAGCCAATCCTTCGGAAGAGGGCGCACCGACCAATTTGAGGCCTGATGATCTTTCACGAGTGTCAGTCCCAAGACTTGCTCACAAACTGCGGAGAGTCCGAAGTGAGTCATTCCCAGCAAGCGTGATGCGACTTGTGTATCGAATAATGCCGGAATTTCCAGGCCGAGTTCACGCAGGTTTGGGAGGTCTTGAGAAGCGTCGTGCAGAATCCAGGTTGAGTTCATACTTGCTTGAAGGGACTCAAGGTGGGGGAGAGCCGCAGTGTCAATCAAGAATGAGCCGACGTCCTCGCGTCGCAGCTGGAGGAGATAGGGCGAAGAACCGTAGCGAAAGCCTTGAGCTCGCTCGACGTCTACTGCAACTGGAAGGGAAGAAGCCGAGAGGTCCTGTGCAGCCCGTTCCAAAGCATTTTGAGTGTCGATAATTTCTGGGATTCCATCGCGAGGGAAAGCAATGAGCTCGGGGTCCTCGCTGTCTCCCACGGCGATGCCGTAGGGATTTTCAATGAGCACGTTCTATGCCCTCTCAAGGAATCGTTGATTTTCAACACCGGCGATACGACACATGAGATCTTGCCACGCCAGAAGGTGCTCGCCAATCCAGGGAGTATTCGGTGTGAGCGAAACACGAATCTCAACAGCGAGAGTCGACCCCATGAGGATCAGGCCTCCAAAAGATTCACTGACTTCTTTGCTCACAGTGCCCGTAAGATCATGGAAACCAGCGCCGCGCTCTTCGAGGCAGTCGTGAGTCCAGTTCCACAGTGCTTCTGAAAGCAGGGGGTCAGAACTCATATCAGCATCAATTTGCGCACGGAGCTGTGCGACAAGTCGGAAAGGCCCGTTCCAACCCATTTGTCCGTTGGGATCATGGAGGATCACAAAACGACCGAAAGCAAGGGCTTCGTCGTGGGCGGTTTGTGCCGTGCGAAGTGCGAGTGCAGCAGTGAAAGGAGCAAGTGCGCGCGGTGCGGGAACTTCCTCAATTTCGACATGAGGATGAACAGCACTGCGTAATGACATGAGTGCTGTTCGAAAATCCTCGGGTGGTGCCACTTTGATCACGTCCTCGACTTTATGAGTCCGTGTTATCAGGCAGTGGAAGGCGCGCCGCCGCGCGCTGAAAAAATCAGGTGTGAGCGGGGACACGCCGTCTTGATTTGTGTTCCAGGTGCAAACCCTGTTAGCCTTTCATCCGTTGCAAAACCGTTCCGGCGGTTTGATAACGCGGATGTGGCTCAGTTGGTAGAGCATCACCTTGCCAAGGTGAGGGTCGCGGGTTCGAGTCCCGTCATCCGCTCGGGCGATTGGCGCAGTGGTAGCGCGCTTCCCTGACACGGAAGAGGTCACTGGTTCGAACCCAGTATCGCCCACTGTCGTTATCTAACGACGGACAAGGCCCCAGTCCGATTGGGACTGAGTGCGGATGTGGCTCAGTTGGTAGAGCATCACCTTGCCAAGGTGAGGGTCGCGGGTTCGAGTCCCGTCATCCGCTCTAACCTTCCGAAAATCCTTGAGGTTGAGGTTGGATAGGGTGGGTTGGCCGAGAGGCGAGGCAGCGGCCTGCAAAGCCGTATACACCGGTTCGAATCCGGTACCCACCTCGGGCGATTGGCGCAGGGGTAGCGCGCTTCCTTCACACGGAAGAGGTCACTGGTTCGATCCCAGTATCGCCCACGGAAATTTTGAAACGCATAGATGAATGTCGATTTGTGACTGGCGTCCATGCGTGTTAAAGTTTCCAAGCCGCAAAGCTTTGGCTTTGTGAGTCACCTGCGCGGGTGGCGGAATAGGCAGACGCGCTAGCTTGAGGTGCTAGTCCTCGTATTAGAGGGTGGGGGTTCAAGTCCCCCTCCGCGCACAGAACCCGGGGATCTTCGGATCCCCGGGATTTTTCTTTGCACTGGTAACTCCTCAATACGCAACGTAACCTGTGCATAGGCGAACGTGCTCTTATCCCCGAGGAGAGACTTCATGCATGTTGACGTATGGGCAGACTTTGCATGCCCTTGGTGTTACCTCGGTATCCATCATCTGCGTGATGCTCTCACGCGTTTCGAACATCGCGACCAGGTCGAGGTTCGTTTCCACTCCTATTTGCTTGATCCCGAGCAGTCTGCTGTTCTTGAAATGTCTCAGGCGGATTTCTTGGTCCACACGCATCCAGGCATGAGCCAAGAGGAAGCTGCTGATGCTCTTATTCACGTCGGTGAGCTTGCTCGTGCCGATGGAATTTCTCTAGATTTTGATTCCTTGATCGTTGCGCCGACGTCGTTTGCGCATAAAGCGATGGCGGCTGCGCGGGAAATGGACGAAGAATCCGGAGTGACGAGCGGGGCCGGGACGTATCAGTTTGCATATGCCGAAGCCTTGTTCCGTGCTCGTTTTGAGATCGGTTTGAACCTAGCGGATCCAGATGTGCTGATTGGTTGTGCACAGGATGTACGGATCCCTGAAATGCTGGTTGTTGACGCTCTGAGCGACCCCGTCGCCTCGTCTGAAGTTTTCTCGGACTACCAGATCGCTGTACAGATGGGAATTGACACTATTCCGACCTATCTCTTCGACCGGAGTCTTGTTGTCCAGGGAATGCACGATACCGAAGCGATGAGGCGAATTCTGACGACTGCGTGGGAACAGGTCCACCCCAATGCATCAACACAGGAGGAAACACACTGATGGAACCCTTTGACGTTCATGGTCAAAATATTGTCTTAGTCCCGCTGTCCGCAAACGATGCGGCGGATCTTACTGACGCATTGCAGGATCCAATTTTTCACGAAACAACGTCGATTCCCTATCCCTACACCCTGTCAATGGCTGAAGAGAATCTTGCAAAGGTACCTGCGAAGTGGGAGCAGGGTAGTGCTGATTGGGCGATTCGCAGTGCCCATGATGGACGTTTCCTTGGGCGCATCGAGCTCATTCGTAATACTCATTTTTCTGACCGTTATGAAGTTTCGTACTTTGTTCGCCATGATGAGTGGGGCGAGGGCATTGCAACAGAGGCTGTGTCCCTTGCTCTAGATACAGCATTTGAGAAATTTGGCGCTTCTCGAGTTGAGTGGGCGGCGTACGTAGGAAATTGGGGATCCTGGAAGGCCGCGTGGAAGAACGGTTTCCGCAAGGAAGGCATTGCGCGCCTTCCTGGATACGAGGCCTGGGTAGGAGGCATTCTTGCCACTGACCCGCGCACACCCGCAGGTCCGTGGGACGGACCTAGCGCAGGCGCCCCCGAAGTCTTGGATTCATCGCGCCCACAAGCTCTTGTCCAGCAGTTCCACACTACCTACTTCATGCCCGACCGTATTCGAGATCATCAAGAGCCAACTCTTGACTATGAGCGTCTCCATATGCGAGTGAGCTTGATCCGCGAAGAGTTCGCTGAGCTGCTCGGAGCCTTGTACGGAAAGGAAGCACGTGCAATCGTTGAAGAAGCGACGCAACGTGCAACGGAAGCAGATGATGGAACGCGAGACATCATCGAAACGGCTGATGCTTTAGGCGATCTGGTCTACGTGATCTATGGCATGGCCCTGGAATCAGGAATCGATTTGAATCGTGTTCTTGCAGAAATTCAGGCGTCTAATCTGTCGAAGCTCATGCCCGATGGCAGCGTGAAACTCCGTGAGGACGGCAAGGTATTGAAGGGGCCAAACTTCTTCACACCGAATATTGCTCGAGCCCTTGGTCAGGAATAACACACTTTTTGCACTCGTTGCTCTCTGGGTTTTCAGGGACAATGGGAGGTAACCAACGAGAGAAGGAGAGCACTGTGGCCCGAGTCGTCGTTGTCGGTGGCGGGTACGGTGGTGTCACCGTCGCCAAAGGACTTGATCCTCTTGCCGAAGTCATTCTGGTCGAGCAAAAAGACCAGTTTGTTCACCATGCTGCGGCTCTGCGTGCCGCAGTCGATGAGGCATGGCAGCATTCAATTTTCATGCCCTATTCGAATCTTCTGAGCAATGGTCGGGTCATTCACGGAACGGTTTCTCAGGTTGAGGGGACTCGAGTTCATATCTTCGGTCAGGACCCGATTGATGCTGACTACGTTGTTCTGGCAACAGGTTCAACTTATCCATTCCCAGCAAAGTACTCGGCTTCGCGTTCTGATGTTGCAAAGGCTCGCCTGAAGCAGTTGCACTCCTACCTTCACGGTGCCCGCTCCGTACTCTTGGTAGGTGCCGGAACCGTTGGTATTGAATTCGCAGGGGAACTGCGCAATGCCTTCCCGGACCTAGAAATTACCTTGGTTGAAAAGCAATCTGAGCTTCTCCCGACTCAGGGTTTTGCTGATGAGTTGCGCGATCAGGTTCGCGAGCAACTGAAGGAGCTCAATATCCGCCTCATTGAAGGTTCGGAGCTCGCTTACCTTCCGCCATTCAATGTTGGTGAACTTGGCCGTTTCGTCGTTGAAACGAAGGACGGTCATCGTATTGAAGCTGATATGTGGTTCCAGTGCTATGGTGCCCGTCCGAATACCGGTTATGTTGCAGGTACCGAGCTGCAGTCCGCGGTTCGTCCAGACGGTGCTCTCAAGGTGGCACCAACGCTTCAAGTCGTCGGCCAAACCAATATTTACGCGATCGGTGACGTTACGGATGTTCGCGAATCAAAGCGTGCTGATGCCGCTCGGGCACAGGCGCGCATTGTGATCTCGAATATCTCTTCGCAGCTGTCTGGTAAAGAACCTCAGGCAACCTACAACCCCAGTGACGAATGGGTGATCTTGCCGCTGGGACCTGAGCACGGCGTATCCCAACTCCTCGATTCACAGGGTAATTCGCGTATTTTAGGCCCCGACCAAACAGCAGAGATTAAGGGCGCTGATCTGATGGTTTCTGTGATTAGGTCCCAGCTGAACTTGCCGTAGACATCGTGTAGGATGTGTGACTATGACCACGAAACCTCGTCTTGTCCTAGATCAGCTGATTGCCGCTTTCGAGAATCACTACGAGGTGGCTTCCTCTGATCAAGTCGATGAACAGGCACTTATCGATGCTGAAGAAGCTCTCCGTGATGCCTTCTTCACCTACGATGACGTGCTTTTCACGCAGTTCGAAGTTGAGCTTCCTTTCGACCTCATCGTTTCGGATGAGGAAGACGAGGAAGAAGACTTTGACGACGACGACGATGAAGATGATGAAGAAGTCGATGATGATGACGATGGATTTGTCGATCTTGATGAGGATGAAGACGAAGACTAGTCGGTCAAGTTGTCTTTAAGGTGTGCGGGCAGTTGCTACTGCCCGCACACCTTTATTTAATGCCCGCTCCTATTTAGCACTCACTTCACTTAATACCTGGCGAATCGGAAGTGGAAGGTCAATGCGTCCATTGAGTATCTGCTCGAGTTGTACGAGATTTCGAGGCCCGATGATTGCGCTTGTCACTCCCGGTGTGCCCTCTACCCATGCCAAAGCAACGTCAGCGATCGAACATTCCAGCCCATGTGCCGCCTGAGATAATGCTTCGACAATCGGAAGACTGCTCTTTAGGTATGGCTCGACACTGGAACGCAGATGTGCGGATGCGGCCCGTGAATCAGGTGGTGTTGTATGGCGATATTTTCCTGTAAGCACGCCCCCAGCAAGCGGTGAATGAGCGAGAAACCCAAAGCCGTTGTGTCGTGCTCGCTCGAGCAGGGGAGAAGAGCATAAGAGTGAGTATTCTTCTTCGACGGCGGCCAGAGGAAGTCGATCTGACTGTGCCCACATGAGTGCACAATCCCAGGTGTCGCGGTGACTTAGCCCAAGGTAGTGCGCGCGTCCGCTGGAATAGGCCCATTCGAGCGCCGATAGAGTTTCCTCGAGCGGAATTCCTGTAGGGGACGGAGTTGCTAACCAGAGGTCAATGAAATCTGTTTCGAGAATCGCAAGTGTTGTATCTAGGCAGCGGAGCATATCTCCGCGAGAAGCAGAGAGCTCATTGGCTCCTTGAGAGAAACGCATTGCACCACGCAATGCAATCCTGACTCGGTGACGGCCAACGGCGCGTAAGGCCTCGGCAAGAACGCTGAGAGCGCGTCCGGAACCGTGGAGAGGGCTCACTTCTACGAGAGTCCCTCCAGCGTCAACAAAGGATTTGAGCATTGCGCATGCCTGATCTTCATCTGTGTCGCGTCCCCAAGTCAGTGTTCCCAAACCCAGACTGGACACAGAAAGTCCATGTGTTCCACATTGACGAATCTCCATAGAGATAAGCCTAGAACGCGCAGGCTATGACGGCATACACATGCCCATCTTTGGCTAGCCTCAGGCCAAGCGCCGTAGAGTTGGAGATATGAACTGGCTTGATGCAATCATCCTTGGACTTGTTCAGGGCTTGACGGAGTTCCTTCCCGTTTCGTCCTCCGCACATATTCGCATTGTCGGTGAGCTTACGGGCTCAACCGATCCGGGTGCTGCTTTCACCGCAATCACGCAAATCGGTACGGAGCTCGCGGTTGTCATCGTCTTCTGGAAGGACATTGTCCGCATTCTCAGCGCTTGGTTCCGATCTTTGCCGCTGGGTGCAAAGGAGAATCGAGTACCCTCAAGTGATCCAGATGCGCGAATGGGTTGGATGATTATCGTCGGTTCCCTTCCGATTTGTATTTTGGGTCTTCTTTTCCAAGATGCGATTGATACGGGCTTGCGTAACCTGTGGATCACTTCGGCGATGCTGATCGTTTTCGGCCTACTTTTGGGCTTTGTCGATCGCTATGCACCTCAAGAGCGCGATCTGAAATCGATGACATGGAAGGATGCCCTTCTCTACGGTCTTGCGCAGGCAATGGCCGTGATCCCGGGTGTCTCTCGTTCAGGTGGAACGATTACCATGGGGCGTTTCCTGGGCTACACCCGTGAAGCCGCTGCCCGCTATTCCTTCCTTTTGGCAATGCCGGCTGTGTGGGCTTCAGGGCTCTACAAGGTGGCAAAGGTTGTGACCGGCAGTGAGACCATTGCTGTCGGCCCGACAATCGCTGCAACAATCATTGCTTTTGTCGTCGGCGTCGTTGTGATCTTGTGGTTCCTGAAGATTATTTCCACTCAGTCCTATGCGCCCTTTGTTTGGTACCGAATCGCAATTGGTATTCTTGTAGCTCTTGGTCTGTTAAGCGGTTTGCTTTCCCCCTTGGGAACAACGCCCGCTGCGTGAATCTTGTGTGAAGGACGTACGAAAGTATGACTCTGCCTGAGGCAATTCTCTTCGACATGGATGGCACCATCGTCGATACTGAGCCCCTGTGGGAGGGCGCGGAAGGACAGGTGCTCGCCGAGATGGGGACACAGATGACCCCGCAGATGCGCCAAAAGATGTTGGGGTCTACTTTGCCGCGGATGGTGGCAATTTTGCGTTCATTTGCCCGCAATCCTCTTGACGAGGCCGTGGTTGCCGATCGTGTTGAGCAGGGGGTGATCGATCGCTTCGATGCGGGATTGCCCTGGAAAGACGGTCTGGTTGAACTCCTGAGCTGGTGCCATGAACACTCAATTCCGACAGCGGTCGTTACTGCGACGCGACGGCGAGTTGCATCCAGGGTCCTTGAGCATGTACCCGCAACACCCGGTTTTACGAACGCAATTTACGGAGATGATGTCTCGGAAGGAAAACCCTCACCAGAGGGCTACCTCAAAGCTGCTGAGCTTCTTGGAGTTGACATCCGTCGCTGCATGATTGTCGAGGATTCGCCGGTTGGTCTTGAAGCTGCTTCTGCCAGTGGCGGAGTGGCCGTCGCAATCAAGGGAGCGGCGCCAGAAGAGTTCGCCGCTGATTTTCCCTATATTCGCGAACTCAGTGACCTCAGTGAAAGTGTCATTGAGTCGATTATGGAAGGGCAACGACCGAACTTCGTTCGCGCTCACTGACTAGATTGCTGCGGACCCATTGCCAGTAAACGTTCCACGCCACTGGCTGGAATTTCAGGTGTAGTCCCATCAAACAGTGGACACATCGAACGCACTCCACACCAATTGCAAAGCGGGTTGCGTCGGGGAGCGAAATAGCCCTGCAAAGCGTCCCTTCTCATCGATTCCCAGGTCCGGGAAAGTTCTTCACTAAAGCGGGAAATATCAGCGGAATCCGGATCAAAGGTCAGCACCTTTTGAGAGGCGAGATAAACCAACTGTGTACGCCTCGGCAGTCGCTTTGTGAGAGAAAGCAAGAGGGCGTAAAAACGCATCTGAAATAATGCTTCCTCTTGAAAACGCGGGGAAGGAGCCTTCCCGGTCTTGTAGTCGATGACCCTCAGATCTCCGTTGGGTGCTTGGTCGACTCGATCAATGTAACCAAGGAGATTCACTCCTTGCGAAGTTGTTGCCTCGACAAGGGCTTCGGTAGACAGCGGTTCAAGCGCTTGAGGATCTTCGATCGCAAAATAGTTAGTGATCATCGAATGCATTCGTTCGCGCCAGCGTTCGAAGTCCGCATGGTCTGAAAAAAGATTCATGACACTTGGGTCGCCAGCAAGAGTCTTCTCCCATTCGGTACGTAAAAGCTCGATAGCGAGTGTCTCATTGCGTTCTTCCCTTGGCAGGGCATAGAGGTTTTCCAAGGTGCTGTGAACTGTTGTCCCAAGAAGTGTTGCTTGCGTTGGAGGTTCTTTAACGCGGTCGACGACATGCAGGCGAAACTGCAGTGGGCAGCGCTGGTACTCTTTGGTGCGGCTTGCCGAAAGTGCAGGTCGGCTTGGGAGTGAATTCCTCATACATCTACCGTAACCAGTTCCACCTTTTCGCGCGGGGTTTAAACAGGCAGTTCATCCATGCGCCGCGGTAGTGTAGAGGCGATGAGCACACATGAACATGAAGCCCAGGGCCTTGGCCAAGAACGTCACCGTGGTCCTCTCCGAGAAGGGGAGCGTGTCCAAATCCGCGACCCGAAGGGGCGTTTGCACACCGTTATTTTGGTTTCTGGTGGTCGTTTTCAGTCCAATCGTGGCTTTATCGATCACGATGATTTAATTGGGCGCCCTGATGGTCAGGTCGTCACCACCGAAGAGGGCCGCCAGTTCCAAATTCTGCGCCCGCTTCAAGTTGACTATGTCATGTCAATGCCCAGGGGCGCTGCAGTCGTCTACCCGAAAGATGCTGGGACGATCGTTCACTACGCAGACATTTTCCCTGGTGCAGTAGTTGTCGAGGCCGGCGCTGGGTCGGGTGCTCTATCGATGGCTCTTTTGGACGCAGTAGGGGAGCGCGGCAGGCTGATTTCTGTCGAAAGGCGCGAAGAATTCGCACAGATTGCACGCGATAACGTTGAACTCTGGTTTGGTGCTCCGCATCCGGCGTGGGATCTTCGGGTCAATGATCTGGCAGATGAACTCAATGCCATGCCTGCCTCGAGTGTTGATCGCGTGGTCCTCGACATGCTCGCTCCCTGGGAGAACTTGGATGCGGTTGCACACGCGCTTGTTCCCGGCGGTGTTCTGTGCTGCTACATCGCGACCGTGACTCAAATGTCCCGGTTAATCGAGGATCTTCGTTCCTCTCAGAACTTTACCGATCCCGTCGCGTGGGAGACGCTCTCACGTGAATGGCACGTTGATGGCCTAGCTGTGCGACCCGAGCATCGAATGGTTGCCCATACAGGATTCTTGATGATTGCCAGGCGTCTTGCTCCGCAAACTACTCCTCAGGAACGCTCAACGCGTCCAGCGAAGGCTGCTGAAGGCCTCGAAGGGGCGTGGAATAGCGAAGATGACTGGAGCGAGCAGAAAGTGGGTCTTCGCGTCAGCTCGGATAAGAAAATCCGTAAGGTCAAAAGGGACCTCGACACTAAGGCGCGAGCGTGGGTAGAAGGGCGTAGCGATGACGAACAGTGACGCTGCACTCTCAATTCTTGAACAGAAGAATGCCCATCTGAGTGCGGCTCTCACTCAGGCGCGTCAAGAACTTCTCCGCCTGAGGGAACAACTCAAGCATTTAAATCAACCACCGCTGACCCTGGGAGTTTTGCATCGCGCGCAGCCTTCTTCGCGTGTTCTTGAGGTCTATGTTTCAGGCCGCCTTATGCGTCTCGCGGCTGATACTTCTCTCGACATCACGTCAATCTCGCCGGGGCAACAGGTTCTTATTGACGACAAGATGATTGTTGTCGGGATCGGCGAATATTCGCGAACCGGCGAGCTTGCACAGGTTGCGGAACTTATTGGGGTGGATCGCGCTGTAGTCACTGCTGAGGCCGGAAGTCATCGCATTGTTGAACTTGCTGGTCCGCTACGCCACGGTACTCTTCGGCCCGGAGAGAGCGTTTTGGTTGACCCTCGTACTTCCTTTGCCTATGAACGTGTTATTCGCCAAGACGTCGAGCAACTTCTCACTCCTGAAATTCCCGATGTTACTTTCGATGACATCGGCGGACTAGATGCTCAGATTGAGACAATTCGGCAGGCAATTGAACTTCCCCTGCGTCATCCCGAGCTATATCGGCAATACGGTTTGCGGCCGACAAAGGGAATTTTGCTCTACGGGCCCCCGGGTTCAGGAAAGACGCTGATCGCCCAAGCGTTAGCACGATCATTACGCGAGTTCAGCTCTTCAGGTGAGGGCTATTTCCTCTCAATTAAGGGCCCAGAGCTTCTCACCAAGTTCGTTGGCGAGACAGAACGACAGATCCGTGCAATTTTCGCGCGGGCTCGTGCCTTGGCTTCGTCGAAGGTCCCAGTCGTGATCTTCTTCGATGAGATGGAAGCTCTTTTCAGAACACGCGGTACTGGAATTTCTTCCGATGTTGAGACGATGGTGGTTCCACAGCTGCTCGCTGAAATGGACGGCGTCGAAAGTCTTGACAACGTAGTCATTGTTGGTGCCTCAAACCGGGCTGACATGATCGATCCCGCGGTCCTTCGCCCTGGAAGGCTTGATGTACGCATCCGCATTGATCGCCCAGATGAACGTGCAGCGAAGGATATTTTCAGAAAGCATCTCGACCACTCTGTGCCGCTTGCACAAAACGGTCAGCAGCTGAGCCATGACGAGATGATCGATAGGGCGGTTAGCAGCCTTTATCGACGCGATGACAATTCGGCTTTGCTGTCTGCTCGAAGTCATTCCGGTCAGGAACGCATCATCTATCTTGCCGATATTGTTTCGGGTGCGATGATTGCAGGAATTGTGGAGCGCGCGAAGAAATACGCGATCCTCGATGCAATCGAGAACGGTACTCAGGGGATGACGCTCGATCACGTGACGCGCGGCCTCGGCGATGAAATTCGCGAATCAATGGAACTGGCAACCCGACAGGCTCCAGCGGACTGGGCGCGCACGATCGGTCTGGATCAAGATATCGCTGATATCCATCCCTTGAAGGAGAACCAGCAATGAGCTCTCATATGGTGATGAGTACCGAGACTGAATTCGGTATTTATTCTCCGGACAATCCTGGTGCCGATCCGGTTGACCTATCCTGCCGGATAGTTGATGCCTACTCGGCTCTCTCGCGCCGCGGTACACCTACGGAGGGTAGCCAGCCAGTTCGCTGGGACTACACGGCTGAAGATCCTTTGAATGACTTGCGCGGTATGAGGCTTTCGCGTGCAGCTGCAGATCCTTCGATGCTTACCGATGACCCCTATCACCTTGCTCCTTCGGGCGGAAGTGAAAGACTTCCTTTGCCGAGGCAGTCAAGTGGATATTTGCCCGCATCGGTGTCATCTGTGCTGACCAACGGAGCCCGGCTCTACGTTGATCATGCTCACCCAGAATATTCTGCGCCTGAAACGCTTAGCGCACGCGATGGAGTCCTGTGGGATCGTGCCGGCGAGGTCATTGCTCGACGAATGATGTCAGCAGCTCGTGAGCGCGGAGACGAGATCGTGTTGGTTAAGAACAACACGGATGGTAAGGGCGCAGCATACGGTACCCACGAGAACTATCAGATCAGCCGTCGCATTGATCTCGATGACCTTATCCGAGGCCTCACCCCGTTCTTCGTAACCCGCCCAGTTATTTGTGGTGCAGGACGCGTTGGAATCGGCCAGCGCAGTGAATTTGCCGGTTTTCAGATCTCGCAGCGAGCTGACTTTGTCGAAAATGAAGTTGGCCTAGAGACTACCTTTAACCGTCCGATTATCAATACTCGCGATGAAGCTCATGCGAACCCAGCCTACTTTCGTCGCCTTCACGTGATCGGCGGAGATGCCAACCAATTCGATTCCTCGCTCTATCTTCGCCTGGGAACGACCGGCTTAGTGCTCAAAGCAATTGAGGCCGGCCTCGGAATGGAATGGGATGCTCTTGCGATGGATGATCCGGTTCAAGAAACCTGGAACATCAGCCATGATCCGACGCTGACTTACAAGGCAGGGCTTGCAGGAGGTGCGCGAAGCGCCCTCGACATTCAAAAGATCTATGTCGATTTGGTCTCTGAGACCTTCAGTCGCGTGGGTATTGAACTGAGTGCAGACGAAGAACTAGTCCTGAAGTACTGGGATGATGTCCTTACGCGTATGTCTGAGGAGCTATTTAGCGTCGCCACCGAGGTTGAATGGGTTGGGAAGTATCAGCTTCTCGATCGTCAGCGCCAGCGTCTGTCAACCACGTGGGACGACCCTAAGCTTGCTGCGATGGATTTGCAGTGGGCGGATTTGCGTGAGGATCGTTCTCTGGTGGCTGCGCTTGATCGGGCCGGTCGTGTGAAGCGGATGTTCACTCCTGAGGAAGTCGAACATGCTGCAGATTGGGCGCCAGAAAATACTCGTGCTTACCTGCGTGGATATGCAGTGCGGAACCTTCCAGGACTGATCGCCGCATCGTGGACATCTTTGTGTGAAGCGCAGGGCGATCAGATGATTCGCCGTCCTATTGTTGAGGCTGCCAGTATTGATTCGTCGGTCCTTTCCGATCTTGAGCACGGTACATTAAGCCGTGTAGAACAGGAGTAGATATGAGTCTTTCGCAATTGTTCGCAGGTGGCGCTGGTCATGAGGATGATGAGGCCGCGGGTCAGGTACAAGCTCAGGCTTCCTCCCAAAGTGATTCTCTAGACGAACTTCTTGATCAGATTGATACCGTCCTTGAAACGAATGCTGAATCTTTCGTCCAGGGCTTTGTCCAAAAGGGAGGCCAGTGAGGTGAAGCGACGGGTCATCGGAATCGAAACAGAGTACGGGCTAACCTGCGCAACACGCTCTGGGGCTCGTGCTACTCACGATGCCGATGCTGCTGCGCACCTGCTTTTTGAGCCTTTCGCACAGGGCGGTCGGGCTCCTAACCTGTATCTGCGCAACGGTGGGCGACTCTATCTTGATGTTGGCGCACACCCCGAATATGCAACTGCAGAGTGTGACACTCTTCTTGACCTTCTCGCACAGCATCGTTGCGGTGATGAGCTGCTGAATCAACTGAATGATGTGGCGCGTAGCTCGCTTAGCCAGCTGCCAGATCCCGAAGAAATTTACCTTTTCCGAAATAACGTTGATTCAGCGGGCAATAGTTTTGGGTGCCACGAAAACTACCTTCTGCACCGTCGTCGAGATTTCCGACAAGTTGCGGATGGACTGGTCGCCTTCTTTGTCACGCGCCTAATCCTTGTCGGTGCGGGACATCTACGCAGGCAGGGGACCCAACTTAGTTACTGCTTCTCCCAACGCGCGGAGCAAATGTGGGAAGCCGTTTCCTCTGCGACAACGCGTACACGGCCAATTATTAACACCCGCGATGAGCCCCTGGCTGATGCAGGTCAGTACCGACGTCTTCACGTAATCAGCGGAGACACGAATGTTTGCGAGGCAACCACTTTCCTTAAGGTCGGCATGACCGCATTGGTTCTTGATGCCGTCGAGGAAGGTATGGACCTTAAAGATTTGGAACTTGCTGATCCAATGATGGCAATCCGTCAGATCAATCATGATCTTTCCGGACAGAACAAAATCGCTATGGTCAGCGGACCAGATTTAAGTGCTGTTGAGATCCAAGAGCGCATTTTGCAGCGCGTCATCGATGTGTTGAAGATCGATCGCACGTCGGACTCCTCAGAACCTACAACCCAAGCGATTATCGATCTGTGGCAACGGGGGATTGATGCACTCCGCAGCCAAGACTGGTCGGGGATTGATCACGAACTCGATTTTGCGATTAAGTACCGTCTGATCCGCGAGTACCTCAAGCGGAAGCAAACGACGCTTGATGATCCCCGCGTTGCACGGCTTTTGCTCTCGTATCATGACATCGGTCCTCATGGTTTGCGGCAAGCTTTGGAACGTACAGGAGCAATGCGCCGCATGACCACGGATGAACAGGTGAACAATGCATGCGTGAACGCTCCCCAGACAACGCGTGCCCACCTTCGCTCGAAGATCATCAATGCCGCTGAAGAGGCTGGCGTTGAACTTGCTCTCGATTGGGTTCGTGCGGCACGGATTGACGATCCGAATCGATACGTTCTGATGAACGATCCTTTTGCGACATCGTCATTGGCGGTCGATGAATTTATCTCTGGCCTTGTTTCAACACACGAGGTTTTTCCTGCATGAGCGGAAAACACCTTTCTTCGCGACTTCATCCGGTCGCTCAGGAACACGGAGAAGAAACGGGGCAGGCACGAAATCCTTCGCGCCGCAGCGGCCGACGGATTCTTGTTGTCCTTTCCGTATTGTTCCTGGTCTGCGCGCTCATTCTTGGATTGATCTGGTTCCTTCGTCCTTCTTCTGAGGAGGCCACGGAAGGACAGGCGCCTCGCTCGGTATTGAGTGCAGTCGAGGTCTCTGGTCGTGTTGGTGCAACACCGACACTTAAACTGAGCCAGCCCCTTCAAATTGTCAGTACAAAACACCAGATCTTGTCGCAGGGCGACGGTCGCGCCATTACAGCGGGAACACCGGTCCTACTCTCAGTGACAGTATTTGACTCAACAACGGGTGAGATTCTGTCTCCTAACGGGCGCCCGCGTCTTATTGACGGACGTGCCGAAGATGACTCCCTTTGTGCTGATATGGCACACGAAGTCAAAGGACGGGCTGAGGGAAGTCGCCTGCTCTTCGCGCGTCCACTTCCCTCAGTTTCTGACAGTACGGCATCTCCCACACCGACTGCCCGCTCAACCAAGGGTGAAATTGTCGTCATCGATATTCTCCCAACTTTGGCCTCGGGGCAGGCATCTGCCCAAGCCAGCGGCTCGGGGCCACTTGAAGTGACGATGCGAGATGAGGGCCCCATCATTAAACATGGGGATCAACTTCCGACCGGACCGACAACTCAGCCACTCCTGACGGGGGCGGGAGCGCAGGTGCGTTCTGATGACGACATAGTCGTTCAGTACTTTGTCAGTGGGTGGACTGATGGAATCGAGCGGCAATCGACCTGGCGTACCGGCGTGCCAGAGCGGGTTCGACTCAGTGAGCTTATGCCTGGACTTCGTCCGCTTCTTATTGATCAGAAAGTCGGCTCTCGGTTAGCGATTACTTTGCCTCCTGATCAGGCGACCGGTGACGATACCTTGTGCATCGTGATTGATATTTTGGCAACCACCCCAACCTCATAATGTGGCTGCTCTCGAAGCGTTCGCGCTGGTTATGAGAGACTACAAACATGCTCAGATGGCTTACTGCTGGTGAATCACACGGTCCTGCATTGGTTGCTACCCTTGAGGGCCTTCCTTCAGGTATCGAGCTTACGACCCAGACTATTCGCGATGCCC
The DNA here is from genome assembly GCF_018370895.1 of Actinomyces sp. oral taxon 181. NCBI lineage: Bacteria > Bacillati > Actinomycetota > Actinomycetes > Actinomycetales > Actinomycetaceae > Actinomyces > Actinomyces sp. oral taxon 181. The sequence goes on along the minus strand of NZ_JAGYZL010000010.1, from coordinate 33,829 downwards.
TTGCGCGTCGGCGCTTAGGAGCCGGTCGTGGTGCTCGCCAAAAGTTTGAGGCCGATGAGGTTCGTATCCTCGGTGGAGTACGTCATGGTCGAACCACCGGTGCGCCGATCGTCATTGAGATTGCTAATAGCGAGTGGCCTAAGTGGGAGAAGGTCATGTCCGCCGACCCCGTCACGCGTGAAGATCTATTGATCGACGCTGGCAAGGGAGACGAACGTGAGGTTGCGCGTAATAAGCCCTTGACGAAGCCTCGCCCGGGTCATGCGGACCTGCCCGGAGTTCTTTCCTACGACCTCGCGGAAATTCGTCCTGTACTTGAGCGTGCAAGTGCACGAGAAACTGCAGCTCGTGTTGCCCTTGGCGCCTGCGCCGAGGCCTACCTTCGCCAGCTTGCTGGAATTCAGTTAGTTTCCCACGTGGTTGCTGTTGGCCCTGTTCAGGGACAGTCAGGTGCCCTTCCATCACCTGAGGACGAGGCTGCACTGAACGCTTCGCCCATGCGCTGCCTAGATGCTCGCGATGAGGCGCGATTCCTTGAATGCGTTGAGGAAACACGCTCCTTGGGAGATACCGTCGGCGGTGTTGTTGAGGTTGTTGCATGGGGTGTTCCGATCGGTGTTGGTACGCATGTTCAGTCGGATCGCCGGCTTGATACTCAATTAGCCGCGGCATTGATGTCGATCCAGTCTGTCAAGGGCGTCGAAATCGGTGATGGCTTTGCGCAGTCGCGTCTTCGCGGTTCACAGGCTCATGACGAGATTGAGCGTGTCGATGGACGCGTTCAGCGCAGCTCGAACCATGCCGGTGGTATCGAAGGTGGGACATCCAATGGTCAGCCGATTGTGGTCCGTGCTGCTTTCAAGCCAATCTCAACTGTTCCTCACGCGTTGAAAACAATTGATCTGGCCAATGGAGAGGAAGCTCGGGCACTCCACCAGCGCTCTGATACCTGCCAGGTAGTTCCCGGCGCTGTTATTGCCGAGGCCGAGGTCGCCTTGGTTCTTGCGCGCGCGATAGCTGACCATGCCGGAGGGTACTCCCTCTCAGAGTGTGCGCGTAATCTCTCTGCTTATCTTTCTCGTATTGATGAACGTCTGGGGAACGTGCAGTGACCAGACAGCAGATCGTTCTTGTCGGTATGCCTGCTTGTGGAAAGAGCAGAGTAGGACGGGAACTTGCGGTGGCTCTAGGGCTTGAACATCGTGATTCAGATGCCTTGATTGAGGAAACTACCGGCCGCAAAATTCCGGAGATTTTCTCAACCGATGGTGAGGATTACTTCCGACAGCTTGAAGAAGAGGTTATTAAGCAAGCTCTGAGCTATCCGGGGGTTCTCTCTTTAGGCGGGGGAGCGCTCACCCGAAAAGCGACCCGTGAACGCCTGCGCAACTGCTTCGTGGTCTATATCAAGGCGGAGCTGTCTGAATTACTTCGCCGATCGCAGGGTTCGGATCGCCCTCTGCTCGCGGGGGATACACAGGCGCGTCTTGAAGAGCTGTGGGAAGCACGTAAGGAATATTTTCCGGAGGTTGCCTCGCTAGAGGTTCAAACCAGTTCAGAACCTGTTATTCATGTTGTTGAGCAAATTCTTCGAGAAGTTGGTGAAGACGATGAGCGTGACGATTCCAGTCAACGTTGATACCCCCTACGACGTCGTTATCGGAAGGAATCTGGCGAAGGAAGTCCTTCAGCAGGTCTTACGCGAGAATACGACGAAGCTTCTCATCGTTTGTGCACCACACGTGAGTAATTACGCTCGTGAATGTGCATCTCAGCTTGAAGGCTTAGGTTACGAGGTTTCTACACAGATTCTTCCAGATGGGGAAGAAGCCAAAACCATTGAGGTCATGGCCTCGCTGTGGGATTGTGCCGGAAGATTTAGACTCGGTCGCGCGGATGCTGTGATTGCTATCGGTGGGGGAGCCTCAACAGATGTTGGGGGTTTCCTTGCCGCTTCGTGGCTGCGTGGCATTGATTTCATTGCAGTGCCCACCACCTTGCTCGGGATGGTTGATGCCTCGGTTGGAGGGAAGACCGGTATCAATACTCCCGTAGGTAAGAACCTTGTTGGCGCCTTTCATTCTCCACGGCGCGTTGTTGTTGATCTTGATCGCCTCGAGACCTTGAACCACGACGACTATCGCGCGGGGCTTGGTGAGGTTGTTAAATGCGGCTTTATTTCAGATCCTGCGATCCTCTCGATCGTTGAAGCTAATCCCGAGGCTGTTTATGATCCCCGTTCTGAGGAGATCGCTGAACTCATTGAACGATCCATTGCCGTTAAAGCTCAAGTAGTGAGCGCTGATCTTCACGAGAGCGGTCCCCGTGAATTCCTAAACTACGGACATACGCTGGCACATGCGATCGAAAAAATTGAGAACTTCCACTATCGCCACGGTGAGGCAGTGGCTATCGGTTGTGTGTTCGCAGCTCATCTTGCGCAGCGTCGGGGGATGCTGAGTGAAGCAGAGGTTCAGCGTCATATTGACGACTTCTCTGCCCTTGGACTTCCAACATTCTATGAAGGGGCATCGATCGATGCATTGCTTGAAGTGATGCTTTCGGATAAAAAAGTGCGGGCTGGAGTTTTGCGCTTCGTTCTTCTTGATGGAGTGAATCATCCTGTTACGGTGAAGGTTAATCCACAGGAAGTTATTGATTGCGCACTCTCGATGGGAATGCGACAGTGAATGCGCGTGAGCATCCGACTTTGGTTCTTGTTGGAACCTCTGGAAGCGGAAAAACATGCGTTGCACAGGAAATTGCAAAAACCTGTGGCTTACGAGTGCAAGAAGATCAAGAACTTCTTGAATCGTCATATTCACGCTCATTTGATGAATTAGTGCTAGACGAGCACTTCCCATTGCAAGAAGCGCTGGAGAGCGTTGGAATCCAGCTTTTGTCCGGTGACTGCGATATTGCCGTGTTGTCGCCCTCGCAGGTCAATAGTTCATGGATTCTTTCCAAGCTTTCGCAGCTGATCGATGAAGGCACTTCAGTTGTCCTTCTGAGGACTTCCATCGATGAGGCTGCGCGTCGCGTGGGACTCAATGCGCCGCGTTCTGTGGGATTGGGGACGCCAAGAGCGCTATTTGCTGCGATGAGTCGGCAATTGGATCGCACTTATCAAGATCTGGCCACTTTCTCATGTGATACTGGCGAAAATACGGCGCGTGAGGTAGCGGATACCATCATTGCGGCGTGTAAGATAGCCACGGTTTAAGCTCACCCGATTTGGGAGGATTTTATAGTGGCAACGACAAATGATCTGAAGAACGGCACCGTCATGGTGATCGACGGCCAGCTCTGGCAGGTTGTCGAGTTCCAGCACGTTAAGCCGGGTAAGGGCCCCGCATTCGTTCGCACCAAGATCAAGAATGTCCTGTCTGGCAAGATCGTTGATCGCACTTTCAATGCGGGAATGAAGATCGAGACCGCGACGGTTGATCGCCGCGACATGACCTACCTCTACCAAGATGGTACCGACTACGTCTTCATGGATTCCTCTACCTACGAGCAGATCAATGTCCCCGCAGAAGTTGTTGGCGACGCTGCTCATTTCATGGTTGAGAATCAGGATGTGATTGTTTCTCAGCACGACGGTACGGTTCTCTTCATTGAACTTCCCGCCACCGTGATTTTGACGATTGCTCACACCGAGCCCGGTTTGCAGGGTGACCGTTCTTCGGCCGGTACGAAGCCCGCCACGCTCGAAACCGGTTACGAGATTCAGGTTCCGCTCTTCATGGAAGAGGGGACCCGCGTGAAGGTTGATACCCGCGATGGTTCCTACTCCGGCCGCGTGACTGACTGATAATGTCTCACAAACATCAGTTCACTTCTCGTACCAAAGCACGTAAGCGTGCCGCTGATGTCGTCTATGAGGCAGATCAGCGTGGCATGGGGCGCAATGCCACTGTCTTGCGTGATCTCCTCCGTGAGCGCAAGGTCATTACAGCAGCACTGACACCTCTCCCGGATTATTCGATTCGTATGATCGAAGGTGTCGCCGACGAGCTGTACCGGATTGATCGTTTGATTGATACTCATGCTCGTACCGGCCTTGATCGAATTCCCGCAGTCGATCGCGCAGTCCTGCGAGTCGCGGTTTGGGAAATGCTGTCTAACTCTGAAGAGGTTCCTCCGGTTATTGCAATCGACGAGGCAATTTCAATTGTTAAGTCGATTTCAACGGAAGAATCCGCAGGCTTTGTGAATGCGATTCTTGATGCGATTCGTCAAGATATTGAGTCTCCTTCATGGTCTCGGCGCTCAAGCGAGGTCGACAATGGCAATGAGCCTGATGAAGAACTCAGTGCGGATGAACTGACAGAGCTAGATGATCTTCTCAACGAATACTGAAATAGTGTGAGTGATAAACGGGGGTGCCTACAGGCACCCCCGTTTATGACACTCCGAACGCATCAGTCTGGGTGTGATGTTTGACACAAAAGACTGTGAAGGAAGTTGTTCCAACTTTTCACACTCGCACTTCTCTTTCATTCCTGCTATAGCCACCTGTTCGGATTTCAGTTTGTTTTTGCGATGCTCTAAGAGTTTCCCGCCCTGCAGGTCACAGGCAGTTTCTACTTCAAAATTGATGGCAAGAGTTTCCCCGCAGTGAAACGGATACTGAGCAATCACGTTCTTAAACGCACATCAGTATTGATGTTTTTTTGAATGAGTCCTCACTCGTTTTTTGCCCGTGTTGCGCGCATCGTCGGTTGCAGTTGCACCAAAAACTATCAAAATAGTGCGATGCTTATTCCTGTCAGGGGAATCTAGAAAAAGGAGCGTAGTGAGATGGCACTGCCAGATCTGACTCCGCAACAGCGAGCCCAGGCTCTTGAGAAGGCGACGCGCGCTCGTCGTCGGCGCGCTGAGGTGAAGGATGCGCTCAAATCGCGAAAGATTACTCTGTCTGAAGTCATCGACATGGCTGCAACAGATGATGCAATCGCGAAGATGAAGGTGCGTTCTTTACTGGAAGCCCTGCCTCGAGTCGGTGTAAGTACTGCGGAAGCATTGATGAATGAGATCAAGATTGCGCCTTCAAGGCGTGTTCGAGGTCTTGGTCAGGTGCAGCGAGAAGAATTAATTCGTCGCTTCGGCTGAACTTTTAAGCCAGCTGTGGCAGCATACAGGCATGTCTTCATCTACGGTTACTGTCATTGCAGGTCCCACGGCTGTTGGTAAGGGAACTGTGATCGCGCGCTTGCGCGAGCTATTTCCTGAAGTTGAACTCTCGGTTTCGATGACAACGCGTTCTCCGCGACCGGGAGAAATCGACGGGGTGCACTACCACTTTGTCAGTGAGGACCAGTTCGCCCAGCTTATTGATTCCAAACAAATGCTGGAGTGGGCACTCGTTCACGGGAAATATCATTACGGAACACCGCGTGGTCCAGTTGATGATGCAGTTCGACGCGGAGTGCCTTTCCTGCTCGAAATCGATGTTGCTGGTGTGCGTCAAGTTCGTGAATCGCTTCCGGACGCTCGCTTTGTTTTTATCGCACCGCCGTCGTGGGAAGAGCTTGTCTCTCGCTTAGTCGGTCGCGGTACTGAAGACCCCGCTGAACAAGAGCGACGTTTGCGTACTGCAAAGGTCGAGCTTGCAGCTGCAGATGAGTTTGATGTCACCATCGTTAATGATGATTTGGAGCTTGCTGTCCATGAACTAGCCCATGTGATGGGGCTAGAATAGAAGCCGGTTCTTGCCAGTTACATCAGGAGAGATTTGCATGTCCGGAATTGTTGCGCAGCCCGAAGGCATCACCTACCCGCCGATTGACGACCTGCTGGAGCACGTCGATTCAAAGTATGCCTTGGTGATTTTTGCTGCCCGTCGTGCTCGCCAGATCAACTCCTACAACATCCAGCTTGAGCAGAACATGATCCAGTTCGTCGGACCCGTTGTAGAAACTGAAGTCGACGAGAAGCCCTTGGCGATCGCACTTCGCGAAATTGATGAAGGCCTGTTGACCCTTGAGTCAGCACCCCAAGCCTGATCAGCAGCCCGCTCACATCGTTCTCGGTGTGTCAGCGGGCATTGCTGCATATAAAGCCGTTTTCCTTTTGAGAATCCTTCAAAGAGACGGCTACCGTGTCCGCGTTGTTCCAACACCTTCTTCACTTGAGTTCGTTGGGCGAGCAACCTGGGAAGGGCTCACTCTCGAGAGCGTGAACACCGATGTTTTTCATGGTGGGGGAGCGGACCACGTTGAGTTAGCGCGGGGTTGTGCCGCTATTGTTATTGCACCCGCTACCGCTGATGTTATTGCTCGGATAGCGAATGGTCAGGCCAATGACCTTTTGACAACCACTGTTCTTTCCAGTGATTGCCCTGTAGTTATTGCACCTGCTATGCACACGCAAATGTGGCGTGCGGCTGCAACGCAGGAGAATATTGCCCGGCTTCTGAAGCGCGGATATATCATCGTTGGCCCGGAAGATGGTGATCTTGCTTCCGGTGACCACGGGGCTGGTCGTATGAGTGAGCCTGAGGTTATCGCAGCACACGTGCGCAAAGCATATGGCGTATCAGGTGACCTTGTGGGCAAGAGAATTCTGATCACCGCCGGTGGAACTCGTGAAGCGATTGATCCAGTCCGTTTCCTTGGTAACCGCTCGAGTGGGCGACAGGGAATTGCGATCGCCCGCGAGGCCCTTAGTCGCGGGGCCGAGGTTACTTTAGTAACTTCCAATATTGATGCTGCTCTTATTCCTCAGGGATGCAGCGTGATCGATGCTCCTTCCGCTCAAGATGTCTATGACGCTGTGATGTCTCATCTTGGGTACAGTGATGCATTGGTCATGGCGGCTGCGGTTGCTGACTACCGCCCACGGGCGGCCTCGGCCTCGAAAATCAAAAAAGAAGAGAATGAATCAGCGCCACCTCGCATCGAACTCACGGAAACGACTGATGTTCTACGCAGCGTGAGTTCGTCTCCCAATCGCCCTCGCGTGGTGCTTGGCTTTGCGGCTGAGACTGGCGATCAAAACACCGTGCTGTCCTATGGGGCAGCGAAAGCCAAGCGTAAAGGTGCGGACTATCTTGCTGTGAATGCAGTGGGTGCCGATATCGGATTTGGCGATGTTCCCAACTATGTATATGTCCTGAACCAAGAGGGGTCGGTAGTGACCCAAGGTGGGGGAACGAAGGCAGACGTTGCCCGAATCCTCATTGATCTCATTTCACAGCGGTTCGATACGATGGAGGCGTGAGCGATATGCGTAAGTACTTTACTTCTGAATCCGTAACCGAAGGTCACCCCGATAAGGTCTGTGACCGAATTTCTGACTCGATTTTGGACGCTCTTCTTGAGGCCGATCCTCAGTCGCGTGTTGCTGTGGAAACAATGGTGACAACCGGTTTGGTTCATGTGGCCGGCGAAGTTTCAACCAACGCTTATGTTGAAATTCCGCAGATTGTTCGCGAACAGATCCTCGAGATCGGCTACGACTCATCCCGCAAGGGATTTGACGGTGCCTCCTGCGGTGTTTCCGTGTCTATTGGTGCCCAAAGCAGTGATATCGCGGATGGCGTGGATCATTCCTTGGAGACGCGTTACGGTTCAAATGAGGATCGTCGTGAGGCTCAGGGCGCGGGCGACCAGGGCATGATGTTCGGCTATGCCTCGGATGAAACTCCTGATCTTATGCCTGCTCCAATTTGGCTCGCGCACAAGCTAGCAGAGCGTCTTGCTGCAGTTCGCCATCAAGGACTTGCTCATGGTCTTCGTCCTGACGGAAAGACGCAGGTCACTCTCGCTTATGATGAGCAGGGCATTCCTCGCGAGATCGATACGCTTGTCATTTCGACTCAGCATGACCCCGAGCTTGGCATGAGTGAACTCGAAGAGCAACTGCGTGAACTGGTTGTTTCTCCTGTGCTCGAAGAGACGGGCTTGGGGCTTTCAACTGAAACAATGAAGCTTCTTGTTAATCCTTCTGGGCGCTTTGTTATCGGTGGACCTGCTGGCGATGCCGGTCTGACCGGACGCAAGATTATTGTTGACACCTACGGAGGCATGGCTCGCCACGGAGGCGGTGCTTTCTCTGGCAAAGATCCGTCAAAGGTTGACCGTTCGGCTGCATACGCAGCGCGTTGGATCGCTAAGAATATCGTTGCCGCGGGCTATGCAAAGCGCTGTGAGATTCAATTGGCCTATGCAATCGGTCGTGCGCATCCAGTCGGACTTTATGTCGAGACCTTTGGTACCGGAACTGTGAGTGATGACGTTCTTACCGATGCCATCACCCAGTGCTTTGATCTTCGCCCTGCAGGAATCATCGAAGACCTTGATCTTCTACGACCGATTTACGCGCAGACCGCTGCTTACGGTCACTTTGGTCGTCCGATTTTCCCCTGGGAGCAGACGGATCGTGTGGCTCGTCTCCAGGAAATTCTTCAATGAGTGCTACCCCTTGCGCCGCCCGTCCGACAAACCGCGGAACTGCCATCGAAATGGCGGTTTCGGGGATCATCGGTCTATGCGCGTCCTTCGTCCTCTCGATCGAGGCGTGGCAGTTGGCGGCGGATCAGGGACGAACATTTAGCTGTGACGTTTCTTCGGTCCTGTCGTGTTCTGCGGTCGCAGCCACTCCGCAGGCTCGAGTTTTGGGATTCCCAAATGCTTTTTTGGGGATCTTTTTCGAGGCCGTTGTTTTGACCGTTTCCTTCGCCCTCATTGCAGGGGTACGTTTTCCGAAATGGTATTACCTGGGGGTTGAAGCTCTCTATACCATCGGCCTGCTCTTCGCATATTGGCTCTTCACGCAATCGTATTTCGTCATTCACGTTTTGTGTCCTTGGTGTTTGCTCATCACGATAACGACGACGCTTGTGTGGTTTGGACTTACACGAGTATGCATTTCTCAGGGAGTGCTCCCCGCACCTGCGTGGTGGAAGTCTGTGATGAAGGCCGGTGGAGACTGGCTGGTCGTCGTCCTCGTTATTGCAGCTGTTCTTGCGATGATCGTTGTGCGATACGGTTCAGTACTTTTCGGTAATTGAACAGTTGGTGCTCAATCGGTCTTCAAATGCCGGTTCAATGTGCTGAACTAGGTGTATGGTGATGGACGCGTTGCCCCTTCCGGGTTTTGAATCAGACCGTGATGTGCCACGGTTGATCGCGCATGTCTATGTTGGCTCTGACCTACCACACCTCGATTACCCGCTGGATTATCTCGTCCCCACCCAATGGGAATCGATGGATCTCACTGGATTTATTGTGCAGGTCCCCCTCGCGGGACGAAAACAAATTGGATGGGTACTTTCGTGTGAAAAACGCAGTAACATCGACGCGGCCATCCGTGAAATTATCGATGTTGTTTCGACTATTTCAGTCGTTTCGCCGAAGACATTTGAATTAGCTTCCTACATAGGCAAGCGTTTTCTCTCAACCGCCTCTACGGTCTTGGGAATCGCCGTTCCTCCAAGGCGCGCACGGGTTGAGCAAGAATCAATGTCCTCAAGGCCTGTTGAGTTGAAGATCGGGCAGGGAGATCCCTGGCAAGCTTTTGAACTCGGCCATGCATTTCTTGAACATGTGAGTCAGGGTGAGTACCCGCGCGCCGTATGGACATCAATTCCGGGACGATCAGAATCTGAAATCGCGCATCTTATTTCTTCCGTTCAGAAAGCCGGAAAGACGGCTCTTATCGTTGTGCCGACTTCTCGAGTTGCCGGTGAACTAGCATCTTCGTTGTCTACGATCTTTGACGCATCGATCCCCATTTACACCACAGAGCAGACGGCCAGCGAGCGCTACCGTTTGTACCTTCAATCGAAGATAGGGACGCATCGCGTGATCGTTGGAACGCGTTCGGCGGCGTGGCTTCCCATGAAGGACCTCGGATTGATCGTTATCTGGGGCGATGGGGAGGACCATCTTCGTGAACCGCGCGCTCCGCGCACTGATGCATTGGACGTGGCGGTTGCACGTTCACACCTTGAACATGTCGCTCTTGCTGTCGGAAGCTACTCTCGCTCGGTGAAAGCGCAGTATCTTGTCGAACGCTCCTGGGCGATTTCTCTTACCCCACAACGCGAGGTATTGCGAGCATCGACGGGACGTTTTGTCGTCGCTGATTCTTTTGATCAAGAGCGGCAGGGAAAGTCTGCTTTTACTTATCTGCCACCGGATGCATTCTCTTGTATTCGTGCGGGATTGAAAGAGGGACCCGTTCTCATTCTTTCTGCGCATTCGGGATATATCCCTGTTGTCGGTTGTTCTCGCTGCGGAAGACCTGCCCGCTGCGAATACTGCTCAGGACCGCTTCAATTAGAGGCTGACCATTCGATAGTGTGTTCATGGTGCGAACGCAAGACCGAGAATTGGTCGTGTCTTAAATGCCAGGGGACAACCCTTAAATGGTGGCGCCTTGGCTCTGAGCGTATCGGCGAAGAAATCGGTCGTTCTTTCCCTCAAATTCCTTTAACCATCACTCAAGCGAATGACGAAACGCGTCCGTGTGTTGGTCCCGAAGCTCGGATAGTTGTCTCTACTCCTGGCGTGGAGCCCAAAGCTCAGGACGGCTACGCGGCAGTTATTATCCCCTCAGCCGCTGCGCTTGCCTCGAGGCCTGAGATGTGGGCCCCTGAAGAAGCGCTGCGCAGGTGGCTGAACGCCGGCGCACTGGCCCGTCCTCACGCTCGAATATGGGTCTCTGCTGGGGTCGAACACGCGCTTGCGCAGGCACTCATTAGATGGAGTCCCGAAGACTATATTCAGCAGCTTCTTGATGAACGCAAGGTTCTTCGTTTCCCACCAACTGCATCAATCGTTGCAATCGATGGTCCTCTTGACCAAGTGAATGCTTTTTGTCAGGATCTCCCCGCAGAGTTAATCGGTATTGTTGATGCGCCTTCGGTTGGGAAGATCGGACATCGTCCGGATGATCGGCGCGCTCTTATTCGCTGTGCGACAGCTGATTATCCTCAACTCGCACAAGTACTTCGCGAACGTAATGGTGTGCGTTCGGCACGTAAACGCTATCCGCTTCGCCTCACCTTGAATCCTCCTGAGCTGTTCTAGACAAGCCGATACACTATGAGCGTGCGTATTGTTTTTGCAGGTACCCCTGAGCCGGCGTTACCGACCCTTGAAGCCCTGATTTCCTCGCCACATGAGGTCGTCGGCGTTATTACTCGTCCTCCAGCAAAGAGCGGTCGTGGGCGCCGTCTAGTCCCATCGCCCATTGCGCAGCGTGCAAGTGAAGCTGGAATTGATCTCTTCGAAACCTCGTCTCTTAAAGGAGACGAGGCCTTGGACCGCATTCGTGCGTGGAATGCTGATATCGCGGTTGTTGTCGCCTATGGCGCTCTGATTCCTCTGCGTGTGCTTGAGGCTCTTCCGCATGGTTGGCTCAATCTTCATTTCTCAGATCTGCCTTTCTTCCGTGGTGCAGCTCCCGTGCAGTGGGCAATCCTGTCGGGGCTGAGTGAAACTGCATCTAGCGTTTTCCAGCTAGAAGAGGGGCTGGATACGGGTCCCGTTTTTTCTCGCCAAAAGGTCGAGATCGCCGATCAGACCAGCGGTGAGCTCCTCGATGAGATGGCGCGTTTAGGCGCTCAGCAAGTTCTCGATGTGGTGAATGCAATTGAGGCTGGACAAGCTCTTGCACAGCCACAAGTCGTTCCTGAGGGTGTGGAACTCAGCTATGCCCGGCGCTTGGAACCCAGTGATGGTGCTGTCTCCTTTGATGAGAGTGCCCGCCAGACGTGGCTGAGAATCCGCGCGGTGATTCCCAGCCCAGGTGCATATACGGAGTTTCGTGGGCAACGACTCAAGCTAGGTAAGGTTTCTTTGACCGATGTTCCTACCCCCGGCCCCGGCCGTCTTATCGTTTCGAAGAAGAGCGTCCTTGTTGGCTGCACGGACGTCTGTGTTGAGCTTGGTCAGGTTGCTCCCGCCGGGAAAAAATGGATGGATGCAGCTGCATGGGCACGCGGCGCGCGATTGGATAGTGATACGCGACTCGGTGAAGGGATAGCGCTCTGATGGCAACTCACCGTTATTCCGATGGATATCGTTCCTTCCGCGAAGCGGATCCCGCCCGTCAGGTTGCCTTCGAGGTCCTAACACTGGTGCGCAATGAGGATGCCTACGCGAATCTGGTTCTTCCAAAAGTTCTAAAATCTTTTGAAGGACAGGCTCATCTCGATCAACGTGACCGAGCTTTCGCTGTCGAACTCACCTACGGAACCCTACGCGAACAGGGATTCCTTGATTGGGTGATCTCTCGAAACTCTTCCCGTCCGCTTTCCGATATCGAAGGCGGCATCGTTGATATCCTGCGTCTTGGTGTTTATCAGTTGCTGCGTATGCGAGTTCCCGACCACGCTGCGGTTTCTCAAACTGTCGATCTTGCACGGCAGTATCTCAGCGCCGGTCCAGCAAAATTCATTAATGCTGTTTTGCGTTCTGTGATCCGTGAGGGTGACGAGGCAAGGCAGGAAGCTTTGAATGAACTTCCCGAATTAGAACGCCTGGCGATCGAATATTCTCATCCGCAATGGATGGTCGAAGAATATAGTTGTGCGCTCGTTGCTAACGGTTGTTCCAGTGAAGAGATTGCGGAGCTTCTGGCTGCTAACAACCAGGCACCCTACGTTTCTCTTGTCGCACGCCCAAGCCTCATTGAGGTTGATGAACTTGCTGATCAGTGTCTTGATCACTTGCGAACTCGTATTGCTGATGGCGAGGTATCTCCCTACGCTGTTCTTCTTGAGTCCGGGGATCCAGCCCGTATTCCTGCAATCAGGCAGAGGCGAGCAGCGGTTCAGGATGAGGGTTCTCAACTTGCCGGGATTTTGGCAGCTCAAGTCCCCGTGACGGGGAAAGATCAGAGCTGGCTCGACCTTTGCGCAGGTCCCGGAGGTAAAGCGGCGCTGGTCGCTTCATTAGGTGTTGAACGAGGCGCTCAGCTTGTCGCCAACGAGGTGCACTCTCATCGGGCGCGCCTCGTCGAAAAGACCCTTGAACTCCTTGATAACACTGAAGTCGTGTGCTCCGATGGAACACGCTTTGGTGGTGAGGGCACTCGCTGGGATTTAGAGTCTTTCGACCGGGTGATTATTGATGCGCCGTGCTCTGGCCTTGGATCGATGCGTCGTCGGCCGGAATCACGTTGGCGCAGAAATCAAGATGACGTCTCGCAGTTGGTTTCCCTTCAGGCAGAGCTACTCGATCGAGGAATCGAATTGACCAGGCCTGGGGGAGTGACGGTTTACATCACCTGCTCGCCGGTCGTGCAGGAAACTCTCGATCAAATTTCACGTGTTCTCTCCGCGGGACGTGTCGAGCTGGTGGATCTGCGTCCTGTGGCCTCGCAAATTACTCCCAGGCCCCTTAACCTTCCTCAAGCAGAAGGAATTGCTGCTCGAACAATTCAGCTTTGGGAACACCGTAACGAAACCGATCTTATGTTTATTGCTGCTCTCAAAAAACTTCCAGTAGCTCAGGAGCTCTCATGACCACGCCGCTCATTTCGCCTTCGATTCTTAATTGCGATATCGCCAGACTTGAGGACGAACTGAAAAAGATCTCCAGTGCCGATATCGCTCATGTTGATGTCATGGATAATCATTTTGTCCCCAACCTCACATGGGGGCTTCCCGTCGTGGAGGCCTGTGTAAACACCGGCATCTTGCCCATTGACGCTCACCTGATGATTGAAGATCCAGATCGATGGGCACCTGCGTATGCAGAAGCCGGCTGCGCGTCGGTCACCTTCCATGCCGAGGCAGCCTCAGCACCGATCCGCACTGCCCGGGAAATCCGACGTCTGGGTGCCCGTGCTGCTCTTGCACTCAAGCCTTCGACGGACATCACGCCCTACGTCGATATTTTGCCGGAATTCGACATGATTTTGATTATGACGGTTGAACCAGGTTTTGGCGGTCAGAGTTTCCTTGAATCGATGCTTCCAAAGATCCAGCGAACGCGGGAGGCCATCGCCTCTGCATCTTTGGATATTTCGATTCAAGTAGATGGGGGAGTTTCCCGTAAAACTATTGAACGTGCTGCTGACGCGGGCGCAACAAATTTTGTTGCAGGGTCGGCAATCTTTCGTGCCGACGACGCATTTGAGGAGATCGCAACACTGCGTTCTCTTGCGCAATCGCACATGCACTGAAGATGACACTCGCTTCCGCGCGTGCCAGAATAACTATGTACTTCGGGGTCGGTGTAAGTCCGAGCCGGCGGTGAAAGTCCGCGACCCGCATCATTCGATGCGGTTGAACTGGTGTAACTCCAGTACCGACAGTTAAAGCCTGGATGGGAGAAGTAGTTGAGTGGGCCTAGTGTCTGCTGAGCGGCTGCATAGCTCGAAGTGCGGGAAGGATTACCGTGAGCCGTCGAGCACCTCGCCGCTTCACTGTTATCGCCCCGCTTGTCGTCATCGTCTGCTTCGTATTCTTTTGGTGGGCGATCACCGCTTTTAGTGGGATTCAAGCGTGGCGTCTTCCTTCGCCGTACGCCGTCCTCGCCCGAGGATACTCCCTTGTTCAACAGCCTTCGCTCTGGCTCGCTTTTGCGCGAACCGGAGTCGAGGCCCTAGTCGGTGGATTCATTGGTGTGTGCGTTGCACTTCCATTGAGCTACCTGATCTTCCGTTTCCGTACCATCGCCGAGGCTATTGAGCCCCTTTTAGGGACCTCGCAGGCTTTACCCGCCGTTGCCTTGGCACCATTTTTGGTCCTCTGGTTCGGCTACGGGGTGATTCCAATTTCGATGCTCTGTGCATTGATCGCTTTCTTCCCTATTCTCATCTCCTCCCTGGTCGGCTTACGCTCCTTGGATCGCCAAGTATGCGAGGCAGCACAGCTTGACGGGGCAGCAGGGATCACGATGGCGCTGAAGATTGAAATTCCACTTGCGTCACCAGCGATTCTTGCCGGTATTCGCAATGGCTTTACTTTGTCCATTACCGGTGCTGTCGTAGGGGAAATGGTGATGGGAGGAAAGGGGTTAGGAATGCTCCTTTCTCAGATGCGCACGAATGTCGATACGGCAGGAATGTTTGTTGTGATCGTGCTCCTGTGTATACAGGCAATTGTCATCTACACACTCATGTCCGCATGGGAAAAGCGCTCACGCCTGATGGTTGAAACAGACTAGGTGCGACATACTATTGGAGAGCATTATGCGTCCTATTGTTCGTGGAATTGCCGGTTTACTTACGGCAGTATTTGTGATGAGCGGCTGCTCCAGCACCTCCTCGTCATCCGACACAACCGTTATTGGTTTGACCTATGTACCAAATGTTCAATTCTCTGCGGTTTATCTTGCTGAGGATAATGGCGATTACTCCAAGGAAGGGATAAAAGTCGATATCCGGCATCACGGCAATGATGAAGGAGTATTCACCGCTCTTGTGAGCGGACAAGAACAACTTGTCCTTGCGACGGGTGACGAAGTAGTGCAAGCCAGATCGCAGGGCATGGATGTGATTTCGGTGGGCCAATACTACCGTGAGCAGCCCAACGTGATCTTGACCCGTGCCGATACCGGAATTAAGAGCATCAGTGATTTGAAGGGGAAGAAAGTAGGAATTCCGGGTGAATACGGATCTTCATGGCTTGCCCTTCAAGCGTACTTAGCTAGCGCCCACATGACGACTTCTGATATCAGTGTTGTCTCGATTGGTTATACCCAAGTTTCTGCACTGAATAATAAAGACGTTGATGCAGTTGTCGGCTTTGCCAATAACGATGCTGTTCAGCTTTCAGCTGCAGGCGTCGATACCCGTGTTGTCGACTGTGATTGCACCATTCCTTTGGTTTCAGCATCTCTGGTCACGACATCGAAATGGGCGAAGGAAAATCCTGAAAAGCTGAAGAAAATTCTTCGCGCAACACAACAGGGGATGACAGCTGCGGTCGAGCATCCAGATCAAGCATTTGCTGCCACTGAGAAGCGTGACACTACCCTGACTGATGATAAAACGCGCTCTACAGCCACCCAGATTCTCAATGCGACGAATCTACTGATTTTGGGAGCGAATTCGAAGGTTTCATTGGAACAAGATCAAAATCGCTGGCAAGAGATGCTCAACTTCATGTCATCAATTTCGGGGCTTCTCGAGCATGAAGTCACTCTTGATCAAGTGATGACAAACGATTACATCCCGCAGTCGTAGTTTTGCGGCTTCAAAATAGTGATTCCCTCAGCTTGCTGAAATCCAGGCTGAGGGAATCACTATCTTCGGTAATTCCTAAGAGTTTGCAGGAGAAGGCCTTCAATTTCGACCAGTGCGCAATAAACGTAGATATCAGCGCGATCCAACAATGCAATCAGCTCGTTATACGAGATGAAACCAATATGAATCTGAGCTGCTAGGGGAGTGGCGAGTTTGCATAGATCGCGCTCCAGCGGTCCGCTACCTGCAAGATAAAGATCAATGTTGTGAGAGTGACGACCACCATAAAAAATCGCGGGCTGAACGAGCAAGTCCATTAGTGGCATTCGTAAAATCGCTTGCCGATAGAAGAATTCGCATCGCGTTCTCCGCGTGTATTGGTGAACAGTGTGTTTAGTAGCTGCAAGGTCTTTCGCGCACTAGGCTAAAGCGTGCATCAATTTTGTCACAAGGAGGGGGCATTGTGGAGAGCAACGATACCAGTGTGCGTATCCTTGACCTGCTCTTTGAACTCACTTATGCAGAACGCGGGCGTTCGCGTTCCCAGATTCGCAGGCTGACACACTACCGAAAATTGAGCGATACCGCGTTCGATTCAGCTTTTACTCGCGATAAAGAGACGCTTAAAAAAATTGGTGTCGACATTGAGGTCAAACCCCGCGGCGATGAGCTCATTTACCGTTTACACCGGTCAAATCCCGAGCTGCTTAAGCTTTCACTCGAAGAACTTTCGCTGCTCGACTTAGCCTCGACAGCATGGAATGATCCGTCAACAACTGAACTTGCCTCTACAAAGCTGCGGGCGTCTTCAGCAGAAAATCGTAAGTCTTCGATTGATTTTCATCTCTCGGGCGCTGAACATGTCCTTCCATTATTCCAAGCGATCACTTCAGCTAGCGTTGTTTCCTTTGCATATAGAAGTCCCAGGGGAACCGATAGCCGCGCTGTGGAGCCATGGAATCTCCTCATTTCAGGCTCAGCAATTTATCTTCAAGGCTATGATCTTGACCGAGGCGATGAACGTAGCTTCAGGCTTTCGCGCATTCTGCCTCCGATCGAGGTGCTTGGAGAGCCCGGCGATGCCTATCCGCGTCCTTCTGACCGCCCAACGATCGGTATTTCACGTCCACTTGAGCCGAGCTTCTTAGCCAGAGTAGGCAGTGAAGCGTGGAATAGCGCACTGCGCGACGATAAAGCTACGGGGGCAGACACGGAGCAATGGCAACGCTTCCGCGGCCACGTTGCCCCCTATAGTTTCTGGACACATTTCATCTTGTCTCATGCTCACGATGTTGTCCCGATCGGGCCGACTGAGTTTGCCTCGGATTTACAGAAAAAACTCCAGAGTGCGTTGTCTCTGAACGGAGGCCAAAATGCCTGAAGAAGCTCCAGTTCAGGTCGCACGGATACTCGCCATGGCCTCGTGGATTATGGATAATCCTGGCCACAATGTTCGTCAGATAGCTCAGCATTTTGGCCGAAGTTCACGCCAAGTTCGCCGTGATTTAGAGTACATGGGGCAAATCGGCGACTCGATGATTGATCGTTCCTACGGGCTGGATTGGGATCTGTATGAGACAGAGGGAGTGGTGGTTCTTCGCGGGAGCTTGACCCCCTCTCTTCCTAAGCTCACCCCTGCCGAGGCCGCGGCTCTCCTAGTTGCCCTGCGTGCTCTTGCGCCTTACCTCAGTGAGTCTGAGGAAGAGGTTTTGCTGAGTACTGCTGCGAAACTTGCCTCTCGTGCAAGCCAAGAGGAGGGAGAGGTGCGAAGCGGTTCTGAGGTGATTCACCTTGAGCGGGAAAGCTCAAACTCTTCAGAGCTACAGAAAGAGAACAACGCTCAACACGTTATTGATCTGCGCTACGCGATAGATGATTTGCGCGAGGTGTCTTTTGAGTACCTCGGTGTTGAAGGATCTTATACTCGCTGCGTCTATCCGCTTGGACTCAAACACTTAAGTACCGGTTGGATTCTTGATGCATGGGATCCGATTCGGGAAACTCACAGGAGCTATCGCGTAGATCGGATGAATAATCTTGTTATCGGCGAGAAGCATCCGAGGGTATCAATTCCTTCTGAGCCTGCTCCTTCAACGCTGACGCTGACGATTTCCTCAAATGCGCGATGGATATGCGAGGACTTCGAATCTACTGTGATTTCTGAAGATGCAGAGATGATCACATGTTCCTTGCCTATTTGGAACGAGGAATGGATCCTTGCGCTGCTGTGTGATATTTCGGCCGATATCATTGAATGTCCGTCGGAGTGGATGCAGCGCGTCAGTGAGTACGCTCGGAGCGCGATGGAAATTTGGGAAGAGGCCAAGATGATCAGGAGCGAGGCGTGAGTCCAAAGCGAAAGAGACGCCGCGCGAGTATGGAGGCCGCCGAGCCACAAGAATCTTCCTGGTCGCCAGCAGAGGGAATGGCACAGTTTCGACAGCAGCAAAAGATTGATCGATCTTTCAGAAGCCGCTACGTAGAGGGCTTGAGCTTCACCCCTGATCACTTCCAAATCGAAGCAATGGATGCTTTAGAAGCTGGCCACAGTGTGCTGGTTGCAGCACCTACCGGCGCTGGGAAGACAGTTGTTGGCGAATTTGCCGTCGCGCTTTCGCTTTCGACGGGTTCGCGCGCCTTCTACACAACACCGATTAAGGCGTTATCAAACCAGAAGTTTACTGATTTTCAGAAGCGCTATGGCGAAGCGCGCGTTGGTCTATTGACTGGGGATACGTCGATTAATCCAGATGCTCCCATCATCGTCATGACGACAGAGGTCCTGCGCAACATGATTTATATGGGAGCAGACCTCAGTAACTTAAGTCATGTTGTGCTGGATGAAGTTCATTATCTAGCCGACCGTTTTCGTGGACCTGTCTGGGAAGAGGTGCTGATCCATCTTCCTCAACATACAAAGGTCATTGCTCTTTCTGCGACAGTGTCGAATGCCGAAGAATTCGGAGAATGGATTGGCCAAGTTCGCGGTTCTTGCGATGTCATTATCTCCGAGACGCGACCGGTGCCTTTATTCCAACACATGCTTGTCGATGGAGAACTTTACGACGTCTACGCGCCATCACGACGTGGTTCTGGGCAATCTCAGCGTTTGAACCCAGAACTGCTCTATGCCTGCTCTCCGCAAGGTCGACGCGCTCATCAACGGCGTTTCCGTTCACGTCCAGCGACTGTCATTACCCTTGATCGTGCCAATCTGCTTCCCGCAATTGTTTTTATCTTTTCGCGGGCTGGGTGTGAGGATGCTGTTCGTGAAGTGATCGCCTCGGGTGTTACTTTGACGAACCGATATCAGGCAGAGCAGATCCGGCGTATCGCAGAGGACGCTACGGCGATGATTCCTCCCGAAGATTATGCAGTTTTAGGTATTGACTCTTGGATTAAAGCTCTGGAACGAGGCATTGCAGCTCACCATGCGGGTTTGCTGCCCCTGATGAAAGAAACCGTTGAAAAGCTATTCTCAATGGGGCTTATTCGTCTTGTCTATGCGACAGAAACACTTGCGCTGGGAATCAATATGCCTGCGCGTTCGGTGGTCATTGAGTCGCTCCAGAAATGGAATGGTGTCGAACACGTTCGCTTATCTGCCGGTGAGTTTACACAGTTATCTGGCCGTGCGGGTCGACGCGGTATTGATATTGAAGGCCACGTGGTTGTTAGCGGACGTAGGGATATCGCCCCAGAGGAAGTTGCCGCTCTAGCCTCGAAACGAACATACCCACTGGTGAGCGCTTTCCATCCGACCTACAACATGGTTGTCAATCTTCTTGCGCATTCGACACGTAAGGCAACGCGCAAGGTTTTAGAATCTTCTTTTGCACAATTCCAAGCCGATTCTTCGGTTGTCCACCTCGCCCAAAGCGCACGCGCATTAGAACGTGAATTGGATTCCCTGGGAGAGGGAGTCAATTGTTCACGTGGTAACGCTCAAGAGTATTTCTCCATGCGTGATCGGCTCGCACGAATGGAGAAAGAAGCCTCACGAGAGCGTAGCCTCCAGCGAAAGCAGCAGGATCAGGAGGTTTTCCGTTCCTTGAAGCCCGGGCAGGTCTTCGACATTGGTACTAAGCGGAAAGCGCGTCGTTACCTGCTCTTGGAGCTTCAGCACTCCGCTGACCTTCGCCCGCTGCTTCGTACTCTTGGTGCCGATGCTAGGTTGCATACTCTGAGCGTAGATGACCTTTCGGGTGTACTTGAACTCGTTGCGCGCCTTCGCCTTCCTCCCTCCGATGCCTTACGGCGTCACCGCGGACGTGAGGAATGGGCACAGCGGATTCGTACCCTTCGATCTGAGCGCGTTGGGGGCAGGAAAGCTCTTGATTCGCTGCCGATTGAAGCAGAGATTTTTCAGCTTCGCATGGCGATTAAGTCGCATCCCGTACACTCGTGTCCGCATCGCGAGGAACACGCACGTGCCGGTCACACTTGGGCGCGAAAGAATGCTGAGTACGAGAAGCTTCTCAAACGAATCGATGGACGCACGAACTCGGTTGCACAACAATTTGATCGAGTGTGCGAAGTCCTTGATCGAACGGGATTCCTGAAAAACGATCTCGTAACAGATTCTGGACAGCTGCTGCGTCGTATTTTTGGTGATCGAGATCTGATCGTTGTTGAAGCCCTTAGACGAGGTGTCTGGGATCGTCTTTCGGCTCCCGAACTCGCTGCAATTGTTTCGACGTGTGTTTACCAATCTCGAGGCGAAGAATCAGCAGCGGTTGAACCCTGGACTGCTTCATCAAGCGTGTTGGCGCAGGCGTGGGAAGAAACTCTTTCGTTATCACAGGCGGTGATGTCGGTGGAGAAGAGCGTTGGGGTTCCTCAATCCCCAGAACTCGATCCGGGGCTTGCACAGGCAGTGATGGCATGGGCCAATGGGGCAACGTTGACGACCGCCATCTGGGGGACGCCTCTTCTCGCTGGTGACTTTGTCCGTTGGATTCGGCAGGTAGTAGATTTGCTCGACCAGATTGCCCATGTTGCCTCTGCAGAGACTTCAGCGGTCGCTCGTCAGGCGCGCAGACTTATTCTGAGAGGAGTTGTCTCTTGGGAAGGGGAGTAAAGACAGCGCCTCAGAAAAGGTTAAAGCGAGGATTTAAAGGTAGCGCTATTGACCTTGTGCTTTGCTTAATTGCCGGCATTGGCATGTGGGCAGCCTTTCCGGATATTTCACTTCCTCTTGTGATAATCCCGTCCTTTGCATTGCTTCTTTCTCGTGTTGATCGTGTCGGTGCATGGCGGGCCTTTGTCTACATGCTGATCTGCGGGATGACTTTCTGGCTATTGCTTATTCCGTGGACTATTCAGGCGACGGGCGGTAGCAAGTTGCCATGGATTGCGTTGAGTTTTGTGGAAGCAATCTTCTTCGCTGTGTGGGGCTCACTAGAGAGTGGTCTTATGCGGCTTTCGTGGGCGAAGTCCGCCGCGGGGCAAGCGTTTGTAACTGCTGTTTCTTGGGTCGGTATAGAACAACTTCGTTCTCATTTTCCATGGTCGGGCTTCCCATGGGGAAATTTGGCATACCCACAGGTTGCGACGCCTCTGGGGCGTCTTGCTCCTTGGGGTGGGGAAGTGCTTGTGAGCGCTGTGGTTGTCGTCTGCGCAGTGCTACTACGACGAAGTTTTGATTTTTCGCGCGAGGATCAACATTGGTATTCGCGACCTTTATGCTTTGCATCTGCGTGCGCCTTAGTCATTATTCCCATGGCGCTTCCTCTGCATGCCTCTCAGGAAGAAGGATCGATCAAGGTTGCTGCAATCCAAGGAAATATTGAGCTTCCTGCTCTTGAGACATACTCTCAGATTGGGAAGGTTACTGGAAATCATGCGCGATTGACCAGTGAGCTTGCGCAAATGGGGGAGAAGGTCGACCTAGTCGTCTGGGGCGAGTCTTCAACTGACCGCGACCCCAAATATAACCGGCTGATAGCAGACCTTATTTCTACCTCGGCAAAGGATATTGATGCGCCAATTCTTGTCGGGATCACACGTGTAGATCAGGATCGTCGATACAACTACATGGGAGTCTGGTACCCCGATACTGGACTGAGCGAATCCTATTACGGCAAACAGATTCCGGTACCTTTTGGGGAATACATTCCGGCACGATCACTCGTTTCGCGGCTTGCGACCGAGGCGGCCCAAGTAGGGATTGATCTTGAAGCAGTCAATAATTCATCGCGTTTCGATGTTCAGTTAGAAGACGGTCGCACTGTCCCTCTTGCGCTTGGAATCTGCTTCGAAGTGGCTTATGAAGATCTCCTTGCCGAAGGCGTGAATTCTGGTGGTCAAATCATTGCGATCCCCTCCAACAACTATCACTTTGGGACCAGTGCGGAGGGCGCACAACAGGCGCAGATTTCACAATTTCGGGCGATCGAATTTGCTCGCTCGACTGTGCAAGCATCAACGACTGGAAACTCCGTCCTTGTCAGGCCGAATGGAAGCCTTCTTTCTCAAAGCGGACGGATGCAATCAGCAACGCTCACTGGTGACCTGCCTCTTCGAAGCTCATTGACATGGGCAGCACATTTTGCGCCGTATTCCGCTAAAATTAGCTGGGTGCTCACTGGAATTCTTCTGGTTGCACTCGCATTTCAAACCATTTCTCGTTCACATAGAAAGCGCCGCTGATGACCGACTCGATGATGTATGAAACCGGCAGGGGAGTGGTGGCGGTTATTCCCACCTATTGCGAGGTTGAGTCTTTGCCAGGTCTTCTCACGCGCATTCATCAGGTGCTCCCGGAGCTCAACATTCTTATTGTCGATGACTCTTCTCCCGATGGAACGGGGGAATGGGTCCAAGAGCGCATGAAAACTGATTCGCGCCTTCATCTGTACACGCGGCCTGCGAAGTCTGGTCTTGCTACTGCATATGTTGAGGGACTTGGACAAGCCCTTGAGATGGATTTTGACTTCCTCATCCAAATGGATGCAGATGCATCGCATCGTCCAGAAGACCTGCCCAAACTACTTGTACGAATGGCGGGACCTGATCAACCTGATATGGTCATCGGTTCGCGGTGGGTTCCGGGTGGAAAAACGAATGGCTGGGCACCCTGGCGGGTTGCACTGTCACGTGCAGGCAACGCGTATATCAACTTCTGGTTGGGAACTCGAATTAAAGATGCAACGGCGGGCTTGCGTGTTCACCGAGCCTCTTGGCTGCGTGAGACTGGGATTCTCCAGAAGGTCTCAACGGTTGGTTTCGGTTTCCAAGTTGAAATGACGACTCTCGCTGAGTCCATGGGTGCGACGATCGTCGAAGTTCCTATTACCTTCGACGAGCGAGAACTTGGGGAATCAAAGCTCTCCGGTGCGATCTTTGTAGAAGAGCTGGTCATGGTGACGAAGAACGGTATAAAGCGCAAATTCTCTTCGCGTCGCTGAAAAAGGCAGAAAAATAATGTGGGCCCGCCAAGGTGGCGGGCCCACATTATGTCAAGTTATTAAGAGGTCGATCAGCCCTTGCGGTAGTGGCCCTCTAGGCGCAGCTTGCCTTCGCGTAGAAGAGCGAGCTGTTCTTGAAGAACCTCGTTAAGCTCTTCGATCGAACGACGCTCAAGAAGCATGTCCCAGTGAGTACGTGCGGGCTTAGCGGGCTTTTGTTCTTCGTCTTCCGTTGCCTCGCCAATAAGCTCAGCCATTTGTCCGCATTTACATTCCCATGTTGCAGGCGGTGTTGCTTCGCTTGCGAAGGGAACTTCAAATTGGTGTCCGTTTGTGCATAAGTACTTTGCTGTGAACCGATCGGCGAAGACGACGCCATCTTCAGATTCCATCGACTTAGCACCGATTTGCATTCCGCGTAACGCGCGATCTGCCACCTTGATCCTCCCGCAGTAATAATCGAATAGTAGAAGTTTAGCTGATAAAGGGCTGAGCAGTGTTCTAACTATACTTTCAGCACATTAGCCGCGATCCGATAATGTACATTATGTCAAGTAATGGGAATTTGGACGAGAGCTAACAATTCGTGCATGACGTAGCCACTCTCCCATGAATATGCATATGAGATGTCGGCGGTCGAGTGAGCTGAGGCAAAGTGATTAGGAAACTGAACGCTTCATTGCACGACGAGCTGCAAGTTCGTCAACAAGAACATTTTCTTCAGCTCGCTCACTAGGAAGCTCGGCCAGAGAACCTTCGAGCTCACGCCAAACGCGACCAACAGCGATTCCAAAGACGCCTTGACCGCCTTGGAGAAGGTCAATAACTTCATCAGTCGAAGTGCATTCGTAGACCGATGCTCCATCGCTCATCAAGGTAATGGAGGCAAGGTCATCAACACCGCGACGGTGAAGTTGAGTGACTGCAGTACGGACCTGCTGAAGAGATACCCCTGCGTCAAGCAGCTTCTTGACGATCTTGAGGACAAGAATGTCCTTAAACGAATACAGACGCTGCGATCCTGATCCTTTAGCCGCACGGACTGAAGGCTGAAGCAAGCCGGTGCGTGCCCAGTAATCGAGCTGGCGGTAGGTAATTCCAACTGCTGCACAGGCAACAGGGCCGCGGTAACCAACGTCGTCACCGTCGCGCCCCTCCAAAGGGTCACCAAAGAGCATAGGCTGACGCCCCTGCATGCTACCCAGCGGTTCTGCGCTCACAAATGCTCCTTGGTTTATGGAATGACCGAACTGAAATTAGATTACGAAGTTGAAGCGTTCCGGTCAATGAACGACACGGCGAGCCTTCAAGTTCAAGTTGAAGGTTACACCCCTCCGTCGGTCAATTGCGACAAAGCTACTCGCAACATCTCGTGATGAAGTTGCGCAAACCTCTCCCCTAGCTCGAGGCGTCGGCTGTTCTGCCGTTCGCGATCAATCGCACGATCACGAGGAGTCTGGGATAAGACTGTCTGATCGATAAGATCAGCGCTTCGCTCAGCTCCGTGACGCACCGAGCGCAAGGTTCGAGCGTCAACTCCCAGGGCCTCGAGCTCACGAATCTGCAAAATCACCTGGACACTTCGCGAAGGAAAATAGCCTGCAATATCTGGTGTAACCAGACCAAGAGACACATAGCGTTCAATCGCTGCAAGCTCGCATCCTGTCAGATCCGCAAGGTCTGCAGCGGGAATCGAACGACGATTCCCCAAAGAAACGACTTTGCCCTCCGAAGCAACGACCTGGGCCGCACGTCGACGGGAGACTTCGTGCCCTGCATCAAGTGCTCGAAGTTGATCACGAATCACATCAAGAGGCGAATAGGAATCACGCTGCGAAGCCAAAACGTAACGGAGACGTTCAAGATCAGCTTGGGAATACTTTCGATACCCAGCAGAAGTACGCGCAGGGACTACAAGCCCTTTGTCTTCAAGGAAACGTACCTTTGACTGCGTGATTGCAGGAAACTCAGCCTTGAGGCGTTCAACCAGTTGACCGATTGAAAGCTCTGGCTCACGACTAATTCCGCGCGGCCAGGGTTCAACAATTTCTTCCGAGGCCTTGCGCTGAGCGCGCGCACTCATTGGGCGTTAGGTGAGGGCTGGTAGGTCAGGCGGTACTTGCCAATCTGTACCTCGTCTCCAGCGTGGAGCTCAACCTGCTCAACACGTTCACGATTGACATAAGTACCATTGAGCGAGCCGGAATCGCGGACCGTATGTCCACCATCGCGAGACAGGAACTGGCAGTGCTTACGTGAGACAGTGACGTCGTCCAAGAAGATATCTGCACGAGGCGAACGGCCTGCGTTTGTTACTTCCGCATCCAAGAGGAATCGTGCACCCGAATTAGGTCCGCGTTGAACAATGAGAAGTGCAGAGCCGGCAGGAAGAGCATTGACTGCGTCCTGATCGCGCGCGGACAAAGGCATTGGCGCGTCAGCGACTTCCTCGACAGTATTCAGGCTGAAGACCGAAGTTGCAGTCGGGTCAAACTCTTGGCTCTGGTTTTCCATTACTCGCTCCAGTTCTGAGGGACAATAGCAACAGTATAGTGTGGTGGCCTAGTGTTCGCGAAGGCTTTTAACCGATTTGCTTTGCAAATTCCGGTGACTTCGGCGTCGAAATCGAGGTGATCTTCAGGTCTTTTATCTGCGTGATTGTTACTGAAGCACCTTTTGCACGCATCTGAGCCGCGCTACCTGCTTGAATCTCTAAAGCCGTAGAGATGGTCTGTGAATCACCGATAACTTTCCATACGTATGGGCTTGTTAGAGCCTGTCCGTCTACGCTGATGACTCCCCCGTCGCTGGTGAAACTTGATGAGACGGTGACGCGATGGCCGTTAATTTCAGAAGCCTCAGAACCAGCATTTCTCAGTTCACCCAGCGCCATCACAAAATGAGTTGCACTCAGAGAATGTGTGGGATCGCTGATCACCATCTCAATCCCGGGACCATGGACGGCGACCTGTCCGGAATTAATTTTTGCCTGCTCTTCAGCTTTCTTTGCAGTATTTGCTGCAGCCTCTTCTTTTTGCGACTCGTCCTCAAGTTGACTGACTTGGGATTCGAGCTTCCCTCGTTCAACACGAAGGTTTTGTTCCTGGACAGAAAGATTGTCAAGGAGTTCGACCAGTTCTTCCTGACTGAGCGAGGTGAGCGGGTCTGTTCGTTGTGCTCGAACTTGAGTGACTAAGGCAATCCCAAGGATTAAGCAGATGACAAAAAGTAAAAGATGCGTCCCCCGTGGCATTGCCAAAATCGCTGCTTTGAGGCGCGTCCCCATGGGTTTTGATGAGGAGTCGTTGAGTGCCTTCTCCCCCGCTTTACCCATCTCATCCTGGGCAGTCGCTTGGCTCTTCTTCGCGTGCTGTCCCATTCTTAGGCCTTAAAAATCAATCGACGGATCGAGGCAGTGTTCGAGAAAATACGAATTCCGAGAACCACAACGACTGCAGTTGTCATAGCTGAGCCAACGCCCAACTGCGTCCCCAAGAACACCAATAGGCAAGCGACCACGACATTCCAGAAAAAGGACATCACGAAAACACGGTCTTGGAATGTTCCTTCAAGCCAAGCTCTACCCGCACCCAGAAGGGCATCGAGGCCAGCAACAACAGCGACTGGTAAGAAGGGCTGAAGCCATGTGGGGACAGTTGGGTCGATGAGGACACCAACGACAATTCCAAATATCAGACCAAGAACTGCTAACACCTTAGTGCCCCTCTTCGATGGTCTCACTCCAACGAGTTGACCGGTTATCGCGTGCGTTGAGCGTCATTTCTTTAACAGACTGCGCACTTAGTTTAATTCCTGTGAGGGATTCTGCACTGGACAAGTAATCCCCCGTTGAACCGCGAACCAACGACAACGACAAGGTATTTGCATCACCAATTGCCTCGATCGTATACGGTGAAGAAATCGGTGTTACGTCAACCAAGATCGCTGAACCAGCCGTTCGGATGAAAGAACCGGGACCAATTCTTTGGCCGTTCACACTGACTGCTTCAGCCCCGGCACCCCACAGAGCATTCACAACCATTCGAATATCTTGGTCACGTACCTGTCCTTGACCGCTCTGCCGTGAAGATACCGCATTTGCCGCATCAGTAAGCGTTACTTTCAGTCCCGCCCCACTCACTGGAGTATCAGCATTTGCCAGCGCTGTTGCAGCATCTTCGTGAATACTGCTTTGTCCCTGTTCGGCTGATAGCTCTTTCACATGCGTGCGAAGCTTTGCGACTTCGTCTCTCATTTGGGTGATTTGCTGCGTTTGAGTCTGAGCATGACTCAAAAGAGATGAGTGCACATCTCCTCGAGCTTGAGCGCGTAAACCACTGATTGCAAACCCCGCACCAATACCCAATGCGATTGCGATGAGAATCGTGACTGTGCGATGGAAAATCGAGGTAGTGCCGTAACTAGCTTTCGCGTGATAGGTCCCGTATCCAGCATCCAAAGGATTCTCAAGGATTGCCTTCAAGAGGGACATCGATGCAGCAGGATCATTACCTGGCGACGAAGAGGTCTGCTGGCTACTCATTGCCACTGCTTCTGACGAGAATAAGCCCGTTCAAGGTCATCGAGTTTCTCAATGATCAGGCGTGTAAGTGCGGGTGCAGCCTCTGAGTGCTCCTCAAGCCAAATCTTTGCAGCCTCAATTGCATTCTCATCCAAGTTCTGACGCTCAATGTCAATAGACAACGGGAAACCGCCCTCAACAAAACGAATCCCGAGACCCATTGACGATTTCTTCCAAAATGGGAGCAGCTGAGTGAAATACTGCGTCACGTAGCCGGGGCTACTCCACGTTGAGTCGTTGAGGCCTTGCAATGAAGCACTTAAGTCAAGGTTCGACATTGTCGATCCGTGACAAATTTCATTCCAAACCTGTGAACGAATATCGGCATCCGGAAGCGCCGCACGCGAGCGGATCCAGCGGGTGCGGTTCTCCCCCGTCGGCGAGACTTCGAGCCAGGATTCCAACTGCTTCTCGGTCACGAGGCCTCGAGCTGCGCAACCCCTGCGAAGATCCCACGCACTCTCCTCACCCTCGATGAAAGGAAGTCGGTCGCTGCGGTGACCGTTGGCGAGCTCAAGCACGGCCTCGGTATAGGTCTCATCTCCACATGCAATCCAGACGTCAACAAACAGGCGAAGGGCAGCGCGGCCTCGGTCACGGGAAGCATGACGCATGAACTTAGCAAGCGTGTTCAGGATCTCGCGATCGCAACGATCTCGTGAACTGTGAGGAAGGAATGAGCGGGCGACTCGGATTGTTGCCAGCAGACGCTCAAAAATGGCATCCTCGCTTTCCTCAGCCATATGGGTGAGAGCTGAGTGAATGTAGTCGCGTGGATCTAATTCACCGCCGCGAAGCGCACTAAAAAGATTGGACCAAATAACTGCGCGAGTAATAGGACGTTCAATGGTCGACACACATGCGAGCGCAGTTCGCATCGAATGCTCATCAAAGCGAGAAATCGCATAGGTCAAATCGAGGTCATTGACGACCACCAAATCGATGTCTTGCGCACTACCAGTATCAGTAAGCTCCGGAGGAACGTTAACGCTAGAATCGGCTTTTTCTACGCGCACTCGCAAATGGCACTTTTCTCTCAAAACACCGTTATTTGCCGTCCAAAATGAGATCTCAAGGCTGTGTGGACGAGCGAGCCCTTCCTGATGTACATGGAGACCCGTCAGACGGCCTGCATCATCGCTTGTCCAGCTGAGCGAAAGAGTAGAGGGGCCTGTTGTCAGGAGCCATGCGTCCTTCCATTTCCCAAGATCTTCGCCACTGGCCTCTTCCAGTGCTCCCAAGAGATCCTCTAGGCCGGTTGAAGAGTGGGCAAATCGCTGGAAATACAGTCGCACACCCTCGTAGAAGGTTTCTTCACCAACCCATGCAACAAGCTGCTTAAGGACTGCTGCACCCTTTGCGTACGTAATACCGTCAAAGTTGTTTTTCGCAGCGGGGATATCAGGGATATCCGCAACGATGGGGTGCGTTGTCGGGTACTGGTCTTGGGCCAATGCCCAGGCTTTACGGCCAATAGCAAATGAGGCCCACTCCCCCGCGTAAATTGTCGCCTCAGCGGCAGTTGTGGTTCCTTGGTTTTCCGCAAAGGACTCTTTGAGCCAAAGATTTTCCCACCATGCCGGAGTGACCAGATCGCCAAACCACATGTGGCACATCTCGTGAAGGATTGTGTTCGCACGCTTTTGCCGTAGTGCAAATGATGGCGTATCACGGCTCAGATAGTTCTCATTGAAGGTGATACATCCAGGATTCTCCATTGCTCCCAGATTGTATTCGGGAACAAAAATCTGGTCGTAGCTTCCCCATGGGAAGGTGTAACCATAATGTTCGTGATAGTGATCTAATCCGGCACGCGTGACAGCTAGGATGTCATCGCTATCCATTGAACTTGCCAATGCCTGGCGGCAGAGCAAGCGAAGTTGCAGTGTTGCAGTGTTGCCATCGCCTGCGCTTCCTTCCCAGCTCCCACCTTCAACGAGCGCCCATTGGCCAGCCACGACCGCTGTGATATAGCTCGACAAAGGCGGGGTGGTCGTGAAGTCCCACAGCGTGACGCCGTTGCCGCAATCCTTAGAGCTTCCAATCCCGTTGGAAGTCACGACCCACTCACGAGGCGCATAAACGTGGAAAGTCCACGTGGGTTTCATATCAGGTTGATCGAAGCAGGGCCACGCGCGGTGGGCATCTTCAGGCTCAAATTGCGTGTAAAGGTAGTAGCGTCCATCCTCGGGATCGCGATAGCGATGCAGCCCCTCCCCTGTTGTCGAAAAACGACAATCGGCTTCAACGCTAATCGTGACCTCACGGTTGGTCGGAACTGCGCTAATGTCCAGGCGTTCACCGTCGTAGGTGAATTGATCGGATGCTAAAGGAACATCGTCAATCGAGACTACTTGGACTTCGCCAGCGACGTCGACAAAGAGCGTCGGTTCCTGACAGACAAGGGTCATGCGCGAAAGAACGCGGTACGAACTTTTCTCAGTTGCCGCTTCTTCGAGGTGAAGTGTGACATCAATGTGTCGGACTGTAACAACGGCTGAACGGTGACGTGCATCTTCACGAGTCAGGACATACATGCCCTCATTTTAGAGAAATTTTGTGTTGACGTGTCGATGAAGAAGCTTTTCGTAAAGCAAGCGGATAACCTAAAAGTTATGACTTATGCCAACGATATTCGACCGATTACGTCACCAATTCCGCTCTCTGAGGCACTCGAGGGGGTTCAGGAGGTTGATTGGTCACTGTGCCCCGATGCCGAACTACCCGTTTCTGGTGTCAGTGTTTCGTCGATTGATATTGAAGATCATTGGGTTTTCGTTGCCATTCCTGGCCTGGTCCAGCATGGTATTCGCTTCCTCCACGCAGCCGTCGAAGCAGGTGCCTCAGCAGTTGTTACAGATCGCGAAGGATCCAAGCGTGCACGTGAGATGAACCCAGATATTCCGATTGTTGTCGTAGCGGATCCGCGTCGTGCGAGCGCAACTATCGCGGCGAATATCTATCGCCATCCGGCCTCGGCACTCAAAACGGCTGCCGTAACGGGGACAAATGGGAAGACCACAACGACTTATCTTCTTCGTTCCATCCTGCGCAGTACATTTAACGATCCTGCACTGTGCGGGACTGTTGAGATTCGTGTTGGCGACCTCGTCATTAATTCGGAGAAAACTACTTCCGAGGCTCCCGAAGTCGAGCGAATTCTTGCTCTTGCTCGCGAAAAAGATTGCGGTGCAGCGATTGTTGAGGTCTCAGCGCATGCACTGAGTTTGAACCGTGTTGATGACATTATTTTCGATGTCGCTGCGTTTACGAATCTTCAACATGATCACCTCGATTACTACGGTGACATGGAGCATTACTTCGAGGCCAAGAAGAGTTTGTTCACTCCGGCGCACTCGCGCTGCGGTGTCGTCTGTATCGATGATGAGTGGGGCCTTCGTTTGGCTCAAGAAAGCGAAGTGCCCGTTACTACAGTTTCGGTTTTCTCCCATCGCGAGGCCGATTGGACTGTTCGACGCATCAACTTCGATCGCGCAATCCCCGCTGTCACCTTTGATCTGGTGACCCCTCAGGGCGATGAACGCCTCATTCGTATGCCGATGCTCGGTGAAGTTAATGTCCAAAACGCCGTCGTTGCACTGGTTGCAGCACTGCAGTTGGGATGTGAGTTCGAAGCTGCAGTTTCGGCACTTGAAGGTGCGGAACAGATTCCCGGTCGTATGACCTCCGTCAATCCCGATCCAGGCGCACAGCCACTTGTCATTGTCGACTTTGCACATACCCCAGAGGGACTCGATTGGACCCTCAAATCCGTCCGCGAGTTAACTCGTGGCAAGCTCGTTTTAGTGTTTGGAACCGATGGCGATCGCGATGCGACGAAACGTGAGCCTCTAGCAGAAATCGCTGCTCAGCTTGCCGATGTTTTATGGGTCACCGATGAGAATCCGCGTACTGAAGATGCCTCGTCTATTCGCCAGCAACTCCTCAATGGAATTCGGCGTGTTCGTCCTGATTTCCATGACGTTACTGAAGTAACCACATGTCGCCGCGACGCAGTACGTCAGGCAATTCTTGCGGCAAATGAGGGAGACATTATCGTCATTTCCGGAAAGGGTGCCGAATGGTATCAAGATATCCAGGGAATCAAGCACGTCTATAACGATGTTCCCGTCGCTCGTGAAGTGCTGGAACAAGACATTCGCGCGCGCCTGTAACGCGCTTGTCATCACCGACTACCGATAGGATAAGGACGTGACTGAAGAATACCTCGAGAACACAGAAGCCTTCGACGAAGGTCAAGCAGAGCTTCGTGCACGCGCGATGCGTGACTCCCTTGACCAGTTTGAGCTTGATGACGAAGATCTTGCCCTGCTCAACGGAGAATTCGAGAATTCTGATTCTCAGGACAGCGAATTCGGTCTTCCTGTTCTGGCAGTGATCGGGCGCCCCAACGTCGGCAAGTCAACATTAGTCAACCGCATTATCGGCAGACGTGAAGCGGTTGTTCAAGATACCCCTGGTGTTACGCGAGACCGCGTATCGTATCCTGCCGATTGGGCAGGCCGTCACTTCACACTTGTTGATACTGGTGGCTGGGAAATTGATGTCAAGGGCATTGATCGATCGGTCGCCGAACAGGCAGAAATCGCGGTTGATCTGGCAGATGCCGTACTGTTCGTTGTCGACGCGACTGTCGGCATGACAGATACGGATGAACGTATCGTCTCTATGCTTCGTAAGAGTGGTAAACCCGTCGTTCTCGCGGCGAACAAGGTTGATTCCGCGATGCAAGAAGCTGAAGCGGCCTACCTGTGGTCACTCGGAATGGGTGAACCCTACGCGATTTCTGCACTTCACGGTCGTGGCACCGGTGATCTACTCGATGCGGTGATGGCTGTGCTTCCTGAAGTATCTTCCGTGGCTACGGTGCTGCCTTCGGGTGGTCCCCGTCGAGTTGCTCTGATCGGACGTCCGAACGTCGGTAAATCGTCGCTGCTCAACGCTCTGGCGGGTTCTGAACGTGTTGTCGTTAATGAGCTTGCCGGTACGACTCGTGATCCAGTTGATGAGCTCATTGAGCTTGACGGGCAGCAATGGTGGTTCGTCGATACCGCGGGCATTCGCCGCAAGATGCACCGAACAACGGGTGCTGACTACTATGCGTCAATTCGAACCCAAGCCGCCCTTGAAAAGGCAGAACTTGCGTTGATTCTTTTCGACGCTTCAGAGCCGCTGACAGAGCAAGATATTCGAGTTGTACAGCAGGCAGTTGATGCCGGCCGTGCGGTCGTCATCATCAACAACAAGTGGGACTTGGTTGATGAAGAACGCCAAGCTCAGCTTCGTTCAGAGCTTGAACGAGAGCTTGTTCAAGTCTCATGGGCACCGCGAATTAACGTGTCGGCGAAAACAACTTGGCATATTAATCGTCTGACGCGCGCGATGGAGACTGCACTGGATAGCTGGGAAACCCGCATTCCCACGGGGCGCCTCAATGCCTTCCTGGGTGAACTGGTTGCAGCGCATCCGCACCCCCTTCGTGGCGGGAAACAACCTCGAATTCTCTTCGCGACGCAGGTGTCAAACATGCCTCCACGTTTCGTCATCTTCACGACCGGGTTCTTGGATCCCGGATATCGTCGATTCATTGAGCGTCGTCTGCGCGAAGACTTTGGATTTGAGGGCTCCCCCATCCAAATTTCGGTACGTGTACGCGAGCGTCGTCGTC
>NZ_JAGYZL010000009.1:0-92799 GCF_018370895.1 Actinomyces sp. oral taxon 181 | reverse complement strand
GTTAGTACTTTTGTTTATTTTTAAACCCTGTGGTGGGGCCTCCCTGGGGGGAGCCCCCACCACTCATGTATGGACCGAATCTCCTTAGAGGATCTTCTTCAGTGCAGGATCCTTCCAAACGCGGTTCCTGGTCAGAAGCGGATCGTTATTCGGGATCATCAGGTATTTTGTCTCAACCGCAGGGTCGCCGGAATCGCCACCGTCATTCCACGTGGTATCAACGGTCTTCCAGGTTCCGTTAACTTTCACTTGGTTCCATGCGTGTCCAGATTTAGAACCATTTCTTAGAGTGACAACACCGGTCACAACAACCGAACTGAGACCCGACTTCGTCGCTAGGAGCTGGAAGACGTTCGCGTAGCCTTCGCAGACGGTCGTTCCCTTGAAGAAAATACCGCCCGCATCGTGGTCAGGGGTGTATTCGGGCGTCAGAGTACCCGTCTTTTCCCAGACCTTGTGGCCTCCTTCCAACCCGTCATAGTTGTAGGTCGCATGGTTAATGATCCAGGAGTTAATCGTTCGGACCTTGGTTTCCTCATCCATTCCGGGCTTGATGATCTCTGCGACCACTTGGTCGGCCTTGCTATTGATCTGGCCCGAATAATCCTTGGGTGCAAGATGCTGATCGGTTGCGCCCTCAGTTCCCAAAGTGACATGAAGAATCTTGTCTTTGAATGAGTATTGGCGGCCGATAATGAAGGGAACCAGACCGTTTTGATCTTTTGCCTCCTCCAATGCCGCTTCAATTCGTGAGCCAGATTCTGCTTCTGGGAACTGTGAAAGGTCGATATTTGTGTATCCCATCATCAAGTTCGCAGCGATGTACTTTGACAGCGGCGTTGTCCCCAGCACCTGCACGGGAGTATCTGGGAAGGTGCGCGCCACATTGTCCTTGGATTCCTTCTTCGGGACTTCCTTGGTGTAGCTCAGATTGGGCGCAAAGTAACCGGTATGTGCCTCTTCCTGATCCTTCTTCAGCTTCTGGAGATCCTCGGTGTAGGTCGATGGATCGAAGTTCTTGACTCTGTAGGAGCTGGTGAAGCGAGTATTTCCGATGTGGTAGACGACGTTGAGTTTTGCTTCAGGATCTCTGATCGTCTTCGGGTTTGAGCTCTGGACCCAGCTCTTTTCGGGATCGACAACCAAAGTCTGCATACGAGTGTGCCCATCGGCCATCGTCACGGGGAGTTGAGCGGGAAGTTCACTTAAATTATCGAAATCACTGCGATCCAGACCGAGCTGGCGCTGTGCGTTGGAAGCAATTCGAATAGGTGTATTTCCAAGGGTATTTGCGATATCGATAAAATCGGACATTTTCGAGATCTTCGCGTTCTTCTTCGCGATTACCGCGACCTGAGTTCCCTTGCTGTTGAGGATGCGGTCGAGCTCCTCGTCTGTCAGCCAGCCCTCGCCCTCGCGTGAGCTACCTTTGAAATCTTCCTTGACGGTCAGGAATGCTTCCAGTGCGGTGTTGAGAGTGCGATCTCGTTGGGGTTCGTCATCAGCTCGTTGATCAGAATTCCACGAGGTCTGATTCGTCGATGCAACAAGCCTTGGGTTGAGCCTAGTCTTTCCATCCTTATCGGTGGAATTGAGAAAGACGACGTAGTAGGAGTCAGCGCCTTCGACCGGATCCCATGACACGCTGAAAGTACCGTTGTCTTCCTCGTCCACCGAGATGTTTTGCGGGCGGGGAAGGAAGCCCTTGTCGCTGACGCGAATGCGGCGAACGATCGGGTGTTCAAGAAGCTTGCCGGTTTGCAAGTCGTTGTATTGAACAAGGTAGTACATGGGGAGCAAGCCCCAGCCTGAAGAGCCAGTGATGTCTGCAAGAGGGCCTGGGTGTGAATACGACTGCAGAGTGAGCCACGAAGGTGAGATTGAAATACCCTCATTAGTTCCGTACGTGCCGAGCTCAAACCCTAGATCCACATCCAATGCCGCGTCGGAATAGACCGCGAATGGGGTTGCAAACCTCGAACTTTTACTATCGGCTTCATCCGACTTTCGCTTTTCGAAATCGGCGAGCTTGACCTTGGTAGGGATGACGAGTTGGTCGCCCTGATTGACTTCCTGCACGCCTTCGAGCCATTCGAATGAGGTGGGGTCATTCTTCTTGAGTTGATCGACGGAATCATCAGCGCGAGCTGCGGATGGGAGTGCAAAGGAGGCAAGAGTGACAATACTCAAGGCCGCAATGGTGCGTGTGAAAAAGCGTGAGAAGGTCATTTGATCGTTGTCTCCAGAGGTTGGATGGTCTGGCAGTAAATGTCTGGGGTAAGTCCCTTACCGTTTGTGCACATCGCCAAGGAGAACTTGGTCGAATTCGGATCGCCCTGTGCAACGAAAAGGGAAGAGTAGGTCTTCGCCTTATCTGCAACCAGATAACCGGTGTATCCCTGGGGTTCTTGAGCGTCCTTCACCTGCGGGTCGTCAGAGGTAAATTGGCTGGTATCGGGGGCCTTCAACAGCTGCGCATCCACATCGGAAAGCTTAAAAATCGGGACATCATTGCGATTGCCTGAACCGGCTAGGCGTGCCTTCGCCTCATCAGTTCCAGGAAGCGGTGATGTGCTTGCGTAGAAAACCCAGCGCAGCGCGTTATCGGGCGATTCCTTTGCGCCAGTTGCAAGGTTCTCAAACTTGTAGTCGATCTTGATGATTGACTTTCCATCATTGGTCGTTTGAGGAAGTTTTGATGCGCCTAAAAGAGTGAAGCGGAAAGAACCGCGGTCAGTGCGGGCGGTGACTAATTTTAATTTGCCACTAAACTCCAGCGAGTAGCTGCCAAGGTAAAGCTTTGAGTCGTCTGCACTGAAAGTTTCCTTGCCTTCGGGCTGAGGGGACACGGAGCTGAGGTCACGCAGTTTGTCATTCGGTGCGGTACTAAAGAAGACGGTCTTCTCGAAGCTCGGCTCTGAGCCGTCGCCCGTTGTGGATCCGGAGCCACAAGCTGCCATGGATACTCCCAAGAGCACGCATGTAGCAAACGCCCAAATCCCGCGGTGACGTGACATCATCATTCACGGTCCCTTCATCGAAGCGGTTGAAATCTGCCCTTATCCTAATGTTTGTCACTGAATAAACGCCAATTTGAGCAATCAATCTCTCATCTCATAATCCTGGATTCCTGTTACTCGTGTGACGAATGTGATTAATGATGTAAATGTTTATGGTCCCCATCACTAACGCTCGCTTGGTCTATTCGGAACCCTGTAGCGTGTGAACTGTTCGTTCGCCGCAGGCTCGCATGCGAGTTGCGCTTCTATGAAGCTGCCAGGGCGAATCCTACGAAGTCTGGAGTTACGTGAATTTTCACCCCTCGCGCAAGGCAGTCATTGCCAGCGCTGCAGTTGCAGCATTTGCCGTCACCGGTATCGCCGGGACATCGGTAGCCACGTCATTTAGAGATGTCACCCTGGAAGTCGATGGTGTCTCCATCCCCGTATCGGGATTTATGGGCAAGGTCTCTGACGTTCTGTCAACTGCGGGTGTAGAAGTTTCTCCCCATGATCTGGTTGCGCCCTCCCTCCAAGAAGGTGTGACGAATGGTCAGACCGTTGTCGTGCGTCGCGCGCAACGCTACCTGGTCGACGTCAACGGTGTTTCAACCCCCACGTGGTCCACCGCTACGGATATCAACAACCTCATGAGCCAGGTCGGCACCACCGGCGCGGTGATCGCTGCTGACCGCTCGACCTCTCGCGCAACCCTTCCTGCACTGACGGCAACTGGGAATATCCGCGTCATTGCTGATGGGCAAACCCACACCGTTGACGCGCGCGAAGGCACCCATGCCTCGGACCTGCTCCAGCAGGCAGGAGTTCAGGTTTCACCCCTTGACCGCGTGACCTTCTCAAGTGATGACCAAGGCGTATTCCTCAAGGTCACCCGAGTTCAACGTGGCACGGAAGAACGCGAAGAAACTTTGCCCAAGGAAGTGGAGGAGCAAGAAGACTCCAGCCTGGCCAAGGGAACCAAGCGCGTTGTTCAGCAAGGCTCCGACGGTTCCATCAAGCGCAGCTTCTACGTGGAGCGTCGAGATGGCCAAGAGGTTGTGAGCCAGATGCTGGGCGAAAACCGTACCGAACCGGTCAAGCAAATCGTCAAGGTCGGCACCAAGGAAACCACTTCAGCAAGCTCTTCTTCAAACTCGGGGTCTTCGGCCTCGTCATCATCGGCAACGGTGAGCGGAGATGGAGTCTGGGCAGCACTGGCCCGCTGTGAATCGGGTGGTAACCCCGCAACAAATACCGGTAACGGCTACTATGGCCTCTACCAATTCTCTGCTTCCACGTGGCGCGCAATGGGCGGTACCGGACTGCCCTCCGAGGCCTCGGCAGCAGAACAAACCCAGCGCGCACAGGCGCTTCAGGCCCGTTCCGGATGGGGCCAGTGGCCCGCGTGCGCTCGAGCACTAGGACTTCTGTGAACGCGGCTCGCCACGGCCGCACCGCTTCATGGGCACCGACGAAACCTCGCGTTGTAGCAGGTGCAGGCGCAGCCAGCCTGGCCATGTTTATGGTTGCGGGAGTGGGCATTGCCCGTGCGCATTCAACCGTCAACCTTGAAGTTGATGGCATCGTCTACCCGGTTTCAACGTGGTCGCACACCGTTTCAGGGGTCCTGAGCCAAGCGGATATCGAGCTCGGTGAGCACGACCAAGTTCAGCCCGCCGCCTCGCAATACGTTGCAAATGGACAGACCATCGTCGTGCGCACGGCGAAGCCCTACACCCTGACCATTAACGGAGACCGAACAACCCTGTGGTCGACCGCGCCCTCAGCTGAAGGTGTGCTCTCAGGCCTGGGCGCGGATTCGACAAAAGCCGTTCTTGCCGTCGACCGTTCCTATTCACGTTCCAGCCTGACTCCTCTGGTCACCCAGACGCGTACCGTCACAATTAACGTCGACGGAAGCTCGCGTCAGGTCACCGCACGTGAAGGCATGGACACCCGGGCCATCTTGACTAAAGAAAAAATCAACCTGGGACCCCTGGACCGCGTTGAGGTGAAGAATGCTGACGGCCTGACCATCGATATTCACAGGGTCTCGCGCGCGCTTGCGCCGCGAAAGGTGCCGATTCCTTTCGAGGAACACCGTCAAGATTCCGACCAGCTTTTCGTTGGTGAAGAACAAGTCACCACGAAGGGCGTTGAGGGCGAATCTGAAGAACTCACCTGGAGTGAAAACGTCGACGGTGGGGAAGCGTATGCAGCACCGCTCAATTCAAAGGTCACTCGCGAACCTACCGCGCAGATTCGCTCGGTTGGGACCAAGGAAGTTACTCCCAAGGCGCTGATTGAAGCCGGTCTGGACCCGAAGGCAACGCTGGAAGAAAAGACCGAAGCTGACGGAACGAAATCAATCCGTTACCGTGCGAAGCTCGGCACCCTCTCGACGGCCTCGGAAATTACTGCAGCGGGTGGAAATTCAGCTGAAGTTGCCCTGGCGATGGTCGCAGCTGATATCCCCTTGGCCTATTCGGGCGAGGATCCTCGTTCTTTGGCTAAGCCCCTGGTGAGTGCTCGCGGATGGGGAGACTCCGAATTTCAATGCTTGGTCGCACTGTGGAACCGTGAGTCCCACTGGAATCCCTACGCGAAGAACTCCTCTTCCGGTGCGTATGGCATTCCGCAGGCACTGCCGGGAAGCAAGATGGCTTCGGCGGGTTCGGATTGGCAATCCAACCCGGTCACGCAGATCAAGTGGGGCTTGGGGTACATCGCCGGACGCTATGGGACGCCGTGCTCTGCACTGGGGCATTCAAACTCCGTCGGATGGTACTGATCCTTTAGGATGGGAGCGTGACTTCTCCCCGTCGATATTCCACGCCGAATGTGCCCAGTGACGCCCAGCCCAGCGAGAGTGGGCTGCTTGGCCCAATTGAAGTGCATGCGATTTGCCAGGCGCTGGGGGTGCGCCCAACCAAGACGCTCGGACAAAACTTTGTTCATGATGCCGGTACTGTTCGGCGCATCGTACGAGACGCGGGAATTGGTGAGGGAACACACGTCATTGAGGTCGGGCCCGGACTGGGTTCGCTGACCCTTGGACTTCTTGAAACGGGGGCACAGGTACGCGCCATCGAGATCGATCCGGTGCTTGCCCGTGCACTTCCGGTGACCGTTGCGCAGCGCATGCCTGAGGCCGCGGAGCGCCTCCACGTGATCAATCGAGATGCCGTTCAGATTAATGGCCTCGAAGACTTTGAGGATGATTGGCCGGCGCCAACGCACCTGGTGGCGAATCTTCCCTACAATGTTGCGGTTCCCTTGCTGCTCTCCATGCTGGAGTCCTTCCCTTCCTTGGAGTCGGCACTGGTAATGGTTCAGGCCGAGGTTGCCGATCGCCTGGCTGCTCAGCCGGGTTCGCGTACCTACGGAGTTCCTTCGGTAAAGGCCGCGTGGTACGGTAGCGCGACTCGCGCGGGAACTATTGGGCGTTCGGTATTCTGGCCTGTCCCCAATGTTGATTCCGCGCTGGTGGAGCTGCAGCGCTCGAAGACCCCGCGCGGGGATACTTCCTTGCGTCTTGCCACTTTCGAGGTCTGCGATACTGCATTTTCTCAGCGCAGAAAGACCCTGCGCGCCGCTTTGAAGAACTGGGCAGGCAGCGCCGAGGCCGCGCAGGAGCTGTGCGATCGCGCCGGCGTAGATTCCTCGATCCGAGGCGAAAAGCTGGGGATTGACGATTACGTGCGTCTCGGTTCAGTTTTGCTTGACATGCGTGCTGAGGGCAAGATTCCTCTTCCCGAGCAGGATCGTTACGCGAAGGAGCGTCGCGCTGCTGAAGACTTGAGACAAGCAAGGCAGGAAAGCGAGCAAGGCGGGGTGGAGCAACCCCGTGCGTGAGGTACGTGCATCGGCACCCGGGAAGGTCAATGTCATCCTTCGCGCGGGTGCCCCGGATGCTGATGGATATCACGAACTGGTGACGGTCTTTGAATGCCTGAATGTTCGTGAAAGCGTGACCGTACGTACTTCAAAGTCCCCCGGTATCCACATTGAAACGGTGGCGTACGGTGTCGATGGCTCGGTAGATGAGGCTGCAACAGCTTCGATGGCAGATCTTGATCCCACCACCCATTTGGCATATCGCGCAGCACGCGCACTTCAAAAACTGGCTGCCGCCGGTGCGTGGGCTCAAACTGCTGCCGGGGTGAGTATTCACGTTGATAAACGCATTCCGATAGCCGGAGGAATGGCCGGTGGCTCCGCTGATGCCGCCGCTGCTTTAGTTGCCTGCAATCAGCTGTGGGGATTGGGATTAACGCTTGAACAGCTCTGCCAGATCGGCCGTACTTTGGGCGCAGATGTCCCGGCCTGCATCATGGGTGGAATGACTCTGGGGCAGGGGAGAGGAGACCGCTTGACCTCCTTGCTTGATCCGGATCAATCGTTGTGGCCGTGTCACTACTGGGTGATGGCGCGTGCACACCACGGCCTGTCAACCCCCGAGGTTTTTCGAACTCTTGATCAGCTGAGGCAAGGCGGCGCTCCAGCACCGTTGAGCGAGGCTGAGAAGCGAGCGCTGTGCGCAGATGCCGACACACTTGCTTCAGTGCTGTGCAATGACCTGACCGCTCCGGCTCTTCACTTGTACCCCGAACTTGAAACAACGATTCACGATGCGAAGAACGCGGGTGCCTGCGCAGCGATCCTTTCGGGGTCGGGACCGACCATCGCTGTCCTTGCTCGTGATAGGGAACATGCCGGTGAACTCGCTGATGCTCTTGGGACAAGCAGTGAAGTCAGCGCAGTCCTACCGGCTTCAGGCCCCGCAGTGGGAGCAATCGTAGAAGAAGAGGAGAGCTAAGAGTGGCCCACTTACTGGGGACGCAGTCACTGGGAGCCCTTGCTGGTTCGCGCCAATTACTTGCGGACGTTGATATCAGCGTCGAAGACTCTTCTCGGATCGGTATTCTGGGCCCCAACGGAGCGGGAAAATCAACGCTACTGCGTTTGGTTGCCGGCCTTCAGCAGCCTGACGATGGTCGAATCATTACCCGCGATGGCCTGCGCATTGTCATGCTTGAGCAGGGCGATCATCTTGACAATGATGCGCGCGTGATGGATGCGGTGCACCCCGGTCTTGAAGAATATGAATGGGCATCGCAGCCCGCAATTCGCGATATCCATGCCGGTTTGCTCTCTGATATCGACCTGCACGCCCGGGTCGGAACCCTTTCTGGTGGGCAACGTCGCCGCGTTGATCTGGCGCGAGTTCTTGCGCTCCCTTCCGATGTTGTCTGCTTGGATGAGCCGACGAACCATCTGGATGTGGAAGGCGTTGCCTGGCTTGCTCAGCATCTGAATGCACGTTTTGCTCGTCCGGGTGCAAGCGGCGCACTCATTGCGGTCACCCACGACCGCTGGTTCTTGGACGCCGTGTGCGAAACGATTTGGGAAGTCGTTCCCGGGATCGATCCGGGCGGCTCTCGGCCCCAGATTCCTGGGCACGTTGAAATTTACGATGGATCCTACGCCGCCTACACTCTGGCCAGGGCGGAACGTCTTCGCCAAGCTGATGTCGCCGCGAAGAAACGCGCAAACCTATTGACAAAGGAATTGGCCTGGCTGCGCCGAGGCGCCCCCGCGCGAACTTCCAAGCCGAAGTTCCATATCGCCGCCGCTGAAGCATTGATCGCTGACGTTCCTCCGCCCAGGGACAGCGTCGAGCTGGTGAAAATGGCGACCGCGCGCCTCGGGAAAGATGTACTGGACCTAGAGGACGTTACCGTCACCTTCCCGACTCCAGGAGGTGACCAACGCACCATTCTTGACCACGTGACGTGGCGCCTCGCTCCCGGCGAACGCGTCGGTGTGGTCGGCGTGAATGGCGCGGGCAAAACGACAATTCTCAATCTTCTTCGAGGGGATCTGGAACCGACCAGCGGGCGCGTGAAGCGCGGGAAGACCGTTCAAGTCGCCACGCTTTCGCAGGATACCCACGAGCTTGATGATCTTTCAGATATGCGCGTTGTCGAGGCCGTCGATCAGGTTGCCCATAGTGTGATCGTTGACGGCAAGGAAGTTTCCTCTTCGCAAATGACTGAGAGGATGGGCTTTACTCGAGAGCGTGCATGGACCAGGATTTCAGAGATTTCCGGTGGTGAACGACGACGCCTTCAGCTGATGCGCCTGCTCATGGCTGAACCGAATGTCCTTCTTCTTGACGAGCCGACGAACGACCTGGATACGGATACTTTGGCGGCAATGGAAGACCTGCTGGATGCCTTCCCGGGGACTTTGGTTGTCGTCAGCCACGACCGCTACCTGCTTGAACGAGTGACCGACCACCAGGTTGCACTTTTGGGGGATGGAAGCTTGCGTGCCCTTCCCGGTGGGGTAGAGGAGTACCTTCGCATTCGCGAGGCCGGTGCCGCTTTCGCCACGGATGCTTCCACTAACAGTGAAAGCTCGGTGCGCCCTAGCCAATCTGGACATGCATGTCGCGAGGAATCCCCTAGCAGTGCGAAGAACGCGGGGATGACGGATTCGGCGGCCAGGCGAGCGGCGAAGAAAGAAGCCGCGCGATTGGAACGAAAGATTGAAAGTCTGCGCACGCGTCTGGAAAAGGTCGAGGCCGAGCTTGCCCTTCTGGCTGAAAAGGTCGCAACGGATCCTTCTGCTCTGAATGAGATGACGTCGTTTTCTACACAGTCCGCGGATTTGCGTGCCGAAATTGAGGAGCTAGAAGAAGCCTGGCTGGAAAACGCCGAGCTGCTTGACGAGTGATCAAAAAGGCTGGTCCAAAGGATACGCAGAGGGGGAATATAGCGGGTCCTTTGGTGATATTCGCTTTGATCAGCGCAGGCTTGCCTTAGGTCAATAGCAGGTTGGAATGTTTCGTAAATACTCCTGCGTTTCGTGTGTTGAGGCGCCGTAAAGTGGCGGTATTTCGCGGAAAAATGGGATGTAGTGGATTTTGAATTTAATTACGTCATTCTTGGAGTGTCTTCATTCTTTATTCCGACTCTTCAAGGAGATCATCATGACGACCATCGACCTCCCCTTGGTTCAGGACTGCTCCGTTACCGAGTGCTCCTACAACAACAATGGTTGCGCCGCCGGCGCCGTTACCATCGGCTACGGACGCACCTGCTCCACCTTCGTGCCCCTGTCTGTTCGCGGCGGTCTTGAGCGCAAGAGCCCCGTTGTGGGCGCCTGCCAGAAGGCGGATTGCTCCTTCAACACTAATCTTGAGTGCACCGCTTCTGCGATTCGCGTGGGCTCGACCAGTGCTGATTGCCTGACCTACCAGGCTCGCTGAACATAGCGTCATTAATTAGGGGTGTGGTCCGCAGGAATTCCTGCGGACCACACCCCGATGTTTAAAAATAAGGTTTATCGTCCGGGCCAGGACTGCATCTTGTTGAGCATCTCAACCTTGTAACGGTCCCAGAGTTTTCCGCCCCACCTGACCGCAATCGCCATAAGGCCTGCGCTCCACGCAGCTGAGAATACAAAGGCTCCAATAAATGCGATCGTGTGACCGGCGGTGAAATACAGAGCCAACCACCCGGGAAGTGCACCAAGAAGCCCACCGAGTGTTGTAGCCGAGATAGCCCACATCGCAACCATGCCCGATCCAGTTCCTCGGGTACTAAGGGGAGACGCCCCCGGCTGTTGGACTTGATAGACCCAGCGGCTTCCAATGATCATTGCCGTTGAAGAAGAAGCAGCCAAAAGAAGCAAGCACAGGCCCAAAACCCAGGCGGTGTCGGCAAAAGTATTACCCAAAATGGTGCACGCAATGCTATCTGCGATGAGGATAACCGGAGTGATCACCACCAAGGATCCGAGCAGGCGTCCCAAGCGGTCTT
The DNA here is from genome assembly GCF_018370895.1 of Actinomyces sp. oral taxon 181. Taxonomy (NCBI): domain Bacteria; kingdom Bacillati; phylum Actinomycetota; class Actinomycetes; order Actinomycetales; family Actinomycetaceae; genus Actinomyces; species Actinomyces sp. oral taxon 181. Next base: position 81,971 of record NZ_JAGYZL010000009.1, on the reverse strand, counting down.
GAGCGCCACGAACTCCAGATGCGATAGGGATCCACGCTGCAGTGGAGTCATATTGCATATTTGCCCCGACTGTCGCCCCGATGACTAAAGGAGCCAGGTACAGGAAGAAATTGAAGGAGAAAGGCACCTCACTGCGGCTTTCACTGTCCATCAGGAAACTCATGAGAACTGCCATGAAGGGGAAGAAAATGCTGGACGCAAGAGAGGTCGACAGGCGCGAATCATGAAGCCAGTAGTAAGCGGTCTTCGTTGCCATGGAAGCGCTCTGAGGTGAGAGACCAAGTGCTTCCCAGCGCTGTACGTATTTGAGTCCCAGTGCACGTGAATCTTGGCGCTGCTGCTCGCGTTCTTTGGACGCGCGCTCTTCATCAACGTGATAGCGTCCCTCTTTGATCGCCTGCTGAGCTTGCGCAGACACTGGGCGGGAAACCCCGTGCATCGCTGGTTCCAGAACCCTCAGCCACAGGAACCAAGCCGCGCCGGCAGTAAGGGCAGCAATCGCGAAACGGATCCCGGCCGTCAGGTAGTCACTCTCGCTCACAGATGCGACGACTCCGAAGAAGGAACCAAAAGGTGTTGTGTACACGACTGGAAGCGCAGCCAGCACCGCATCATATGAGAAATGCTCGGCAAGGAGTTGGAACCAGATCCCCATCGGTGCAAAGACAGAAATGAACACCATGGTCCCAATGAAGCCCGCTAAGTTCTTTCGCGTTGAATCTTTTTGAATCTGGTTTCCCGCCCACGTCGTGATTGCCTTTGCCCACACGATTGCGGTCACAAGTGTGAGCACCCCGGCAATGAGTGATCCTGCAGCCATGGCCCAAAGCCCCCGGAAGAGATAAAACCAGGCGGGAAGAATGATGAAGAGTCCAGAGAAAATTGCTCCGATGCTCACGCATGAAGCGGCTATAAGTGCGCGCGCGAGCTGATGCGTAGGTGCGACAAAGGGAGAAAGTCGGCGCGGCTCAAGGGAGTTATCCATCGATGCCATGATCACTGGGCAGATGATCCAGCCCACGAAAATCACAGGTCCGGGCAGCATGACAAAGACCCATGGAGCCTCAGTCACTATGGTTGCAATCTTGGCAATACCAAAGTAGGCAAAGCCCGTGAAACCCAAACCGTACATAATGCCGATGATCGAGAAAATCAAAACGGCTGTCTGACTGCGCACCGTATTCCACATGATGCGCAATTTCATGCGAATCAGTTGGCCAGCCATGACAGTCCTTCGCTGGTGTGAACGCCGCCAACCAGCTGGGCAAAACGCTCGTCAAGGGACATTCCCGCTGCAACCTCTTCGGTTGCGCCGGAGGCCAGTACTTGTCCGTGATTAATCACCGCGACGTGCGTGCACAGCTGTTGGACTGTTGCCATGACGTGACTGGAGAGAATGACCGTTCCCCCTCGGGAAGTGAAGTCTTGCAAGATCTGGCGGATATTTGCCGCCGAAACCGGGTCAACGGCCTCGAAGGGTTCGTCAAGAACCAACAGAGAGGGAGCGTGAATGAGTGCTGCCGCCAGAGAAATCTTCTTCGTCATACCAGCTGAGTAGTCCGAAATGAGTTTCTTTCCAGCATCGGTCAGGTCCAGGGTATCCAGAAGCTGGTGAGCTCGCTGGCGGGCAGTTTCTCGATCCAACCCGCGAAGCATTCCAACATGCACCAAGAAGTCTGGGCCTGAGAGACGGTCAAGTAAACGCATACCGTCAGGCATGACGCCGAGCTGTGCGCGAGCCGCTTGATCGTCTTTCCATACATCAATTCCATTGACGTAGGCGGTTCCCTGATCGGGGGTAAGCAGGCCGGTTGCCATGTTGAGGGTAGTTGTCTTACCCGCGCCGTTGGGGCCGACGAAGCCGTAGAAGGAGCCCTTGGGGATATCGAGGGTGAGGTTTGCGACGGCAACCAAGTTTCCGAAAATTTTTACGAGGCCGCGAATTGCAAGTGCAGGAGGCTCGACTTCCACAGGAGCTTGCGTCGTTGGAGGCTGTGCCGGGGGAGGAGTAGGTATAGACATGTTCCTACAGTAGTGAATATCTCCTCAGCTGTGGAGAACGTTGCAGAAAATGGACGCTCATTTCCCTTTATCTGGGGGCGAGCTGAGGATTCTCCAAAGTGATACTGAGATTTTGTGAAAATGTTCCTTCTGCCTTCTGAGAAGGACTAACCTTTCGAGTGGTCGGGGGTAACAGGTCTAGAGTGTGCCTGCTCTGTCCTCGCAGACGATGCCCGCTGTTTTCTGCATTCGGATTCGTTCGCCTTGAGAGGAAGATGCACATGCTGCATGCGAAGAATCGGACACTGGTGACCACTCTTGCGACACTCTCGCTCATGGGGATACCCATTGTGGCTTACGCTGACCCGGCAGGAGGTGAAACAGCAAGAAATGATGCACAAACGGCATCTCCCGCGCCCGAGGCAGTAACTACAGCCCCCCAGGAGGCGGCTTCCGTTCCCAGCGCCGAGGCCTCGCAAGCCCAGGGCGAGGACCGCGCGGCGCCGACGCTGGTGAGCATCGGCGATATCCAAACCCCAGGTGATGGAGATGACTCTCACCTGATTAATCAAACCGTTGAAACCAAAGGCATTGTGACCGCGGCCTATCCCAAGGCAGAGAACGCAAACCTTAAAGGCCTCGAAGGCTTCACCATCCAAACCCCAGGAACAGGCGGAACCTGGGATCCCGCGCGAAGCACCTCCGATGGCCTCTTCGTCTTTATGGGGAAATCCTCTGCCTCAATGCCTTCGATTGGCGACTGCGTTGTCGTCAAAGGAAAGGTTGCTGAATATTCGGGTGTCAAGAATGCAACCGCTTCACCCCAGAGCTTGACTCAACTGCTTCCGGAAAAGATCACAGCAGTGAGCGGATGCGATCCCGTTAAACCCACGGAACTGAGCGGTGTGCCGACTCAAAAGCAGATGGAAGCGCTTGAATCCATGCTGGTTCTGCCCAAGGACACCTGGACAATTACGGATAACTACAAGACGAACCGCTTCGGGACGCTCTCGCTGACCCCTGGAAGCGAGGTTTTGCGTACTGCGACCGACGTTGTTGCCCCCGGTGCCGCTGCTCAAGCCTACGAGGCCGAAAACGCTGCGAAGACCATCGACCTAGACGATGCCTCGACGACAGACCTGACGAATTTCAAGCAGAACGGGCACAAAGAGCGCTACGCCTACTTGGCCAATGGAGCACCTGCGCGCGTGGGCTACCACGTCACCTTCACGAAACCCGTTGTCTTGGAATCGCGCTTTGGAAGCTTTGTTTTCCAGCCCACGCAGATGACCGCTGGTTACCCTGATCGTTCTCCGGTCACCATCACGGGGGAGCGTCCAGCTGCTCCAACAGTGGGCGGAGATACGAAGGTTGCAACCTTCAACGTCCTCAACTACTTCTCTGATCTGGGTGAAAACGAACCCGGGTGCAAGGGGTACGAGGATCGCGATCACAAGTTCATAACCGATAAGAACTGCAAGCTTCGCGGAGCCTGGTCCTCGCAGGCTTTTTCGAACCAGCAAACCAAGATTGTTCAGGCGATTAACACGATCGATGCCGACGTCGTGGCATTGGAAGAAATCGAAAACCCCGTCGCATCGGGTGTCAGCAGCGATCGTGATGGTGCGCTCAAGAGCTTGGTCAATGCACTCAACGCAGCTGCCGGATCCGAGGTCTGGGCCTATGTCCCCAGCCCTTCAACCGTTCCTGCGAACGAAGATGTCATCCGTATTGCCTTCATCTACAAGAAGGCAAGGATTACCCCGGTTGGTAACTCAGTCATTTTTGATGACCCCGCATACACAGGCCTTGCTCGCCAGCCGCTCGCTCAAGAATTCAAGCCGATCACTGATACAAACCACGAGGGCAAGAATTTCGTCGTTATTGCCAACCACTTTAAGTCGAAGGGGTCCGCGCCGAAGAACTTGTCCGCTGCAGAAGCTGCCGCGAATACCGACAATGGTGACGGGCAGGGTAATTCCAATGGAGTCCGCGTTAAGCAAGCCCGGGCACTTGCCACTTTTGCTCAGCGTTTTGATGGAACCCCAACTCTGCTTGTCGGTGACTTCAACGCCTATTCCAAGGAAGATCCGCTCAAGGTTCTCACTGATGCTGGTTGGACCCATGAGTCGGGTCACGGCGACTCTTCCTATGTCTATGGTGGTCGTTCGGGATCGATGGACCACGTCTTTGCTAACTCTGCAGCACACCCGCTGATCACTGGAGTGAAGTCGTGGGCCGTGAACGCGCAAGAGAGCATTGCCTTCGAATACTCGCGTGCCAACTACAACGCCTACTTGGCTTTCGAGGCCGATAACCCCTACCGCGCCTCGGACCACAATCCTGAAATCATCGGTTTGAATCTCATCACTCCGATTAACAATCCGCGTGTTGCACCCACCAGTGAACCTTCGGGACAGGCCTCCGTCTCCCCGAGCGCTCCCACGCAACCTTCCCCGCAATCCGCAGTGACTCCGAAGCACTCCACTTTGGCCTCGACCGGTGTCATGGGAAGTATTCCGCTGATTGCGGGAGCTTTAGCCTTGGCAGCAATCGGTTGTGTGCTGCGCCGTAAGACACTCTGACCCTCACCAACCATCACGAGAGGAACACACAATATGTTCACCACTTCACGACGAGTGGCGATTGCAACCGGTGCGGCGCTCGCGCTCTTTGCAACACCGCTGACTGCGCTCGCGGAGCCTGCCAGTGACGCCACCCCCACGGCGCAAGCGAGTACCGAGGCTCCTGCCGCCACCCCCACTGCCGAGGCCTCGGCAGGCGAAGCGACTCCTGCTCCGGCCCCCGCTGCCGCAGCGGAGCGCGGAGCATCCGATATCGTCACCTTGGACCTGTACAACCTCACCGATGTACACGGACACATTGAGCCGCAAAAGGACCGCAAGACCAAGAAGATCAGCGAAGCAGGTCTTCCGGCGATGAATTGCTACCTCAAGAAAGCAAAGGCAACGAACCCGAACTCAAGCTTCACCCTGTTGGGCGACAATATTGGCGCCTCCCCCTATACCTCTGGTGCACTGAAGGATAACCCGACCATCGAGGCACTCAATACGATGCATGCCTTGGCATCGACCATGGGCAACCACGAGCTGGATATGGGCCAGACTGTCTTCAAGCAGCGCGTTGATGGATCGAACCCCTCTGAGTTTGTTCAGACGAACTTCCCCTACTTGGCTGCAAATGTTGACGGAATGGGAACCTGGGGTTCGGGTACTCCGTACTTGGGAGAATACAAGCTGTGGACCTCTCCCTCGGGAGTGACGGTTGCATTTATTGGTGCAATCGCTGGGGACGTGCCCTATAAGCTCAGCCCCGGAACCACTGCGGGTCTGACCTTCAACGATCCGGTCGCCAAGATCAACACCCTGGCTAAGCAGCTCAAGCAGGACGGGACCGCGCAGATCGTCATCGCCATGCTTGATGATGACGTGAAGAATAACTACCCGAAGATGGGCCCCGATGTCGACGGTCTCATGGGTGGCGACACGCACGTTCCTTACGAGTTCGACCATGTCGATTCAGCGGTCACGCTCACCTCCGCAAATCCGCTTCTCGCGGGCGTTGCATCGGGTTCCTACACGGATAACCTGGGCCTGATCCAGATCTCCTACGACACGGCGACCGGAAAGGTCGTTAAGGCCGATACCAAGCTGATCCCTGCTGCAACCGTTTATGAGTGCGGTGAAGACCCTGAGACGAAGGCAGTTGTTACCCGCGCGCAGCAGGCCTCGGCAGCCGCCGGTGCCGAAGTTGTGGCACGGGGCTACACCGAGAGCTTCCACCGTGGCATCTTCGTGGCCCCCGATGGAAGCATCGAAAAGGGCGGTAACCGCGGTATTGAGTCGACCTTGGGCAACCTGGCCGCTGACGCAATGCGCGAAACGATCCACACCCCCGATGGCAACCCCGTCGATATCGGCATGATCAATGCTGGCGGTATGCGTGCAGATCTTGAACCCGGTAGCGATGGCACCATCACCTACAAGCAGAGCTACGACGTCATGCCCTTCTCGAACGAGCTGGGATACGTGACCATCAAGGGTTCTGACGTGAAGGACGCTCTGGAAGAACAGTGGAAGACGAACCTGAACTCTCAGAACTCGCGCCCGCTGCTCAAGCTTGGTCTGTCGAAGAATGTCCAGTACACCTACGATGCCTCTAAGCCTTACGGTGAGCGCATTACCTCGCTGCTCGTCAATGGTGCGCCCATTGATATGAACAAGGAATACACAGTTGGATCGGTGACCTTCCTCCTTGCAGGAGGCGATACCTTCCCGGCGCTCACCCGTGGAACGAAGACGGTTTTGGGTAACCTCGACCGAGATAAGTTCAACGAATACCTGGGCGCGCACAACGGCATTAAGGCTGCGACCCTCAAGCAGGCAATTGGCGTGACGCTCCCGAGCGATCCGGTGACTCCCGATCAGGAATTCACGGTGCCTTTGCGTGGGCTGTCCTTCTCCGAGGGCCCCGGAAAGACCCAGAATGTCAAGGTCTCCTTCGGATCTGTTGTCGCCAGCGCAAGTGTTGATAACTCGCTGCGTGAATTGCATGCTTCTGACGAAGCCTCGATCATCACGACTGATGGTGCAGGTCAGGCAACTTTGAAGGCCTCGCTGCCGATGTCGGTATGCGCCGCCAAACCCGAAGGGGGAGTGCTCACGCTGCCCGTCACTGTTGAGACCGATTTTGGAACCGTCGTTCCCGAGGCCGCAGGTTTGACTGTGTCGGTTGCTTGCCCAGTCGTTCAGCAGCCTGCATCGACGAACACCGCGGTGAACCCGAAGGCTCCGAAGGGCAAGAAGCTGGCGAAGACCGGTTCTGTAGCTGGAATTGCAGTCTTGGCCGCTCTTGCGCTGGGTGGTGCAGGGGTTGCTCTGCGTCGCAAGAAGAACTGAAATGGATGCTGTACTCATGAGGATCTCACTCTGATTGAGCACTGAATTCGCACGTGGGTGGCATGGCCGTATAGCTGTGCCACCCACCGTGTTTGTCAGCTGTGTCAATTTGAGAATGCTTATCTTTGAGGCTTCGAAGCTTTGAGGTTTTTGTGCAAGTGTGCCCATATGTTGAGAGGGTAACTGTGATTCAGAAATGAATAATTACTGCAATTATGCGGAAAAGATGAGTTTTATAGATTCGTTATCGAGCTGTATCCAATCCGCCTTGACACGCCTAATTGTGACGGGTGAAACTCGTTAGTGGGCGTCAACGCAGCACACTTATGCGTTCTCGCAAGCGGTGATGCATGTGCCCATTCTGGGTCTCATCGCATCCTCGCGTCTATCCAGTTCTGGATGTACACAACCTATGTGGAGGAAATACAGCATGAAGACCCTCACCAAATTTGTTGCGGTTGCCGGTGTCGCAACTCTCGCGCTGACCGCGTGCTCATCCGGCCAGAAGGCCTCGTCAGAATCTAGCTCCGACGCAGCATCGAAGGGTGCAAGCTTCAAGGCTTGCGCTGTTTCGGACGCAGGCGGTTGGGACGACAAGTCCTTCAATGAGTCCGCATACAACGGTCTGAAGAGCGCACAGTCCAAGCTCGGTATTCAGATCAACACGGCAGAGTCCTCCTCCTCGGCAGACTTCGTGCCCAACACTGAATCCATGGTTTCAGATGGCTGCAACCTGATCATCGGCGTTGGCTTCAACCTCGAGAAGGCGCTCCACGCCTCTGCAAATGAGAATAAGGATGTTCACTACGCGCTGGTTGACTCCTCTTTCTCGGATGATTCCCACAAGACCGTCACCGTCGAGAACGCACGCCCACTGCTCTTCAACACCGCTGAAGCCGCCTACCTTGCGGGTTATGCCGCAGCAGGCATGACCAAGACCGGCAAGGTTGCTACCTTCGGTGGCGTCCAGATTCCTTCGGTTACCGTCTTCATGGACGGCTTCGCTGATGGTGTCGCAGCCTACAACAAGGCCAAGGGCACCAATGTCCAGGTCCTCGGCTGGGACAAGGCAAGTCAGAACGGCTCCTTCACACAGTCCTTCGATGACCAGGCACTGGGCAAGCAGCAGGCACAGCAGTTCATCGACCAGGGTGCTGACATCATCATGCCCGTTGCCGGCCCCGTGGGCCTGGGTGCAGCAGCAGCTGCGCAGGCTGATGGCAAGACCTACATCATTGGTGTTGACTCCGACTGGTACGAATCTGCCCCCGACTACAAGTCGATCGTTCTGACCTCGGTCATGAAGGAAATTGGTGCTTCGGTTGAGCAGGCCATCACGGACTCCGTGAACGGCAAGTTCGCTGTAACCCCCTACGTGGGCACCCTGGCGAACGGTGGCGTTTCCATCGCTCCCTTCCACGATTTCGACTCCAAGGTTCCCTCGGATCTGAAGGACGAGCTGACCAAGCTCACCGATCAGATCAAGAAGGGCGAGCTGAAGGTTGAGTCCGCAAACTCCCCGAAGTGACGCGGGAGTTTTAGGCTGGGGCGCGGTGGTTTTCGACCATCGCGCCCCACTTTTTTCGGCTATCCTGAAACGGGAGCTCGATCACGCAGAAGGGGCGCAGTAGAGTGAAATTGGAGCTGAAGGGGATCACCAAACGTTTCGGTCCTCTGGTCGCAAATAACGACATCAACCTGACAATTGAAGAAGGCCACATTCACGCACTTCTTGGCGAAAATGGAGCGGGTAAATCGACGTTGATGAACGTGCTCTACGGCCTTCACCAGCCCGATGAAGGAGAAATCCTCATCGATGGAAAGCCTGTTCACTTCGGCGGACCCGGTGACGCTGTTGCAGCTGGCATTGGTATGGTTCACCAGCACTTCATGCTGATCCCGGTGTTCACTGTTGCAGAATCGATCGCACTGGGTTTTGAACCGACCAAGGCAAGCGGCTTGATTGATCTTGCTCAGGCGCGTAAGACCGTGAAAGAGGTTTCAGCGCGTTTTGGTTTCGATCTTGATCCCGATGCGCTCATTGAAGATCTTTCCGTCGGTGCCCAGCAGCGAGTTGAAATTGTTAAAGCGCTGTCGCGCCAGGCGAAGGTCCTGATTCTTGATGAGCCAACGGCAGTGCTCACGCCTCAAGAAACAGATGAACTCATGGCGATCATGCGTCAGCTTGCCGACGCGGGAACCTCGATTGTCTTCATCACTCACAAGCTTCGCGAAGTTCGAGCCGTTGCAGACGAAATTACCGTGATTCGACGCGGTACCGTTGTCGGCGAAGCCTCTCCGCAAGATTCTGAATCAGAATTGGCGAATAAGATGGTGGGCCGCTCCGTTATGATGCGCGTCCAAAAAACTCCCGCAGCGCCCAGCGGTGGGGGACTTGAATTCAAGGCGGTCTCCATGCTTTCGCCCCAGGGAGTTCCGCTTCTTGATCATGTCTCTTTCGCCGTAGAGCGAGGCGAAATCGTCGCCGTCGCGGGCGTGCAGGGTAATGGCCAGACCGAATTGGCGCAAAGCGTTTTGGGTCTGTGCACCCCTGATTCCGGTGAAATTCTTCTGGAAGGCGAAGATATTTCCCACGCGGGTCCTCGTAAGTCTTTGGACGCCGGTGTTGGCTTCATTCCCGAAGACCGATCGACCGATGGCATTATTTCTACTTTCTCCATCGCCGAGAACCTAATTTTGGACCAGTACAAGGATTCCTCCTTCGCATCGGGCCCAATGCTTAAGCTGGGAGCTATTGCGCAAAACGCGCGCGATAAAGAGCAGGAATTTGATATTCGTTTGACCTCAATCAACGACCCGATTTCCTCGCTTTCGGGTGGAAATCAGCAGAAGGTTGTCGTCGCGCGTGAGATGTCGAAGGATCTTAATCTGCTTGTCGCGAACCAGCCCACCCGCGGTGTGGATGTTGGTTCTATCGAATTCATTCACAAGCGCATTGTTGAGGTGCGCGACCAGAACATTCCCGTCCTTCTGATCTCATCGGAATTGGATGAAGTGATCTCGCTTGCCGACCGTATAGTCGTGATGTACCGAGGCCGCGTGATGGGAATCGTCCCCGCGGACACTTCGCGTGATGTTCTTGGTTTGATGATGGCTGGTGTTCCCTATGACGAGGCCGTCGAGGGCGTGCACGAACACGTTGAGGTTTCGGATTCACACGTGGAGGAGAAGTGATGACCGCGGTAAAGCGTCCTTCGAAGGCACTGATTGTGTGCCGTCATATCCTGGGATCGCGATGGTTCGTTTCCATCCTTGCGGTTCTCATCGCCTTCGCTATCGGTGCCATTCTGATCGCGATGACCGGTGCATCGGTACTCGATGCCTACTACGCGATGTTCCGCGGAGCGATCTTCGACCCATCCGCTCGGAGTTTCCAGCGTCAGATCAAACCCTTGACAGAGTCCCTGTTCTTCTCCATCCCCTTGGTATTGGGGGGATTGGGCCTTGCCTTGGGCTTCCGCGCAGGCCTGTTCAACATCGGTGGCAAAGGCCAGATCATCTTTGGTGCCCTTGCCGCTGTCTGGGTTGGTTTTGCAATGAACCTGCCGCCCGTCGTTCACACTCTTGTTGCTCTTCTTGCCGCGATGGTTGCCGGTGCACTCTATGCGGGAATTGCCGGTGTACTTAAGGCAAAAACGGGGGCGAACGAAGTCATCGTCACCATCATGCTGAACTCGATTGCGACCTTGGCGCTGGGCTATATCCTCTCGAAGAAATCGTGGCAGGTTCCCGGTTCTAATCAGCCTCAAACCCCGAAGGTCGCGGATTCAGCTGCTTTTACCCGCATCCTGGATGCCCCCTTCAAGATTCACGTTGGTCTTTTTATCGCCTTCCTTGCCGTCATCGTTTTCTGGTGGCTCATTGAGCGCTCGACCCTTGGCTTTGAAATCCGCGCAGTTGGTGCCAACCCCGAGGCCGCGCGTACCGCTGGCATTTCAGTCGGAAAGATCACCGCAATTACCATGGCGATCTCCGGCGCTTTCCTAGGCCTTGCAGGCGCGAACGAAGCCTTGGGTACTGTTGGCTACGTTTCAAGGGATATCGCTGGTTCTATCGGTTTTGATGCCATTACGGTTGCTCTTCTGGGCCGGAACAAGCCGCTGGGCACTCTGGGTGCAGGTATCCTCTTCGGAGCCTTTAAAGCCGGTGGCTACACCATGCAGGCCAAGGGCGTTCCGATCGATATGATCTTGATCCTCCAGTCAGTGATCGTCTTGCTGATCGCAGCTCCCATGCTGGTCCGCTGGCTCTTCCATCTGCCAAAGGAAACCAAGAAGAGCGTGCGTGTCGAGCTCGCTGAACTGAGCGGCGAGCATTCTGAAGAGGATGGGAAGACCCCGGCCATGGCCTCGGCAGTGAAGGAAGACGCAGCATTCAAGGGTGGCGATGCCGCCATTGATGGTGCCTCCGCCGATACGGAAGGAGAGGCACGATGAGCCAGACACGCGCAATGAATGATGTTCAGCTGAAGCGTTCGTGGAAGATGCCGGTTGTCTACGTTCTGGCAGCCCTTCTGCAGATTCTTTTCGTCGTTAAGGTCAGTGGCGATGTCACTATCAGGCTCAATGACAAGTCCCAGAGCATCAATATTGAGGACATCGTGACCCCCGGTCGTCCTCTCCTTCTGGTACTGACGCTACTTACTCTTGTGGTGACGGCTTGGTCGATCTACTCGGTGTGGGCGCGCCGTCAGAATCCGCGTTGGCTTGACGTCACCATGATGATTGTCGCTGGGATTGCAACGGTCTTCGGCTTCTTGGTCTACGCGGGTTCGGGGTCGGCCGGTGTCGTAACACTGACCTCCACCCTCTACTCCACAGTGGCAATCTCGACGCCTCTGATCTTCGGTTCCCTTTCGGGCGTCGTCTCCGAACGCGTTGGCGTTGTCAATATCGCCATTGAAGGTGACCTGCTCTTGGGTGCTTTCGCTGGCGTCATGGCAGCGTCCTTCTTCCAGACCTCGTGGGCAGGTTTGATCGCTGCGCCGATCGCGGGTGCCTTCCTTGGCTGCCTCTTGGCACTCTTCTCGGTCAAGTACGGTGTGGATCAGATCATCGTCGGTGTGGTTTTGAACGTCTTGGCAGCGGGCCTGACAACTTTCTTCTACGGAACGTGGATGACGAAGAAGCCCGAACTGTTCAACACGAACAGATTCTCGCTTTCTGACATCAAGATCCCGATCCTGGGGGAGATCCCGATTCTTGGTCCCGTGCTTTTCAACCACAACATCTTGGTGTACCTGATGTACGCCACGGTGATTTTCTTGGCGGTTTACCTTTACCGCTCACGTTGGGGCCTGCGCCTTCGCGCCTGTGGTGAGCACCCACGCGCTGCAGATACTGTGGGTATCAACGTCAATCGCACGCGAACCCTCAATGCAATCCTCGCTTCTGGTTTTGCTGGATTGGGCGGTGCATTTTTCACCATCGGTTCGGGTCTCTCCTTCACCGACAATATCTCCGCAGGTAACGGCTACATCGCCCTTGCGGCAATGATTTTGGGTAAGTGGCACCCGATCGGTGCGATGGGTGCAGCGCTGATGTTCGGCTTCGCTCAGGCGCTCGCCCGCTTGCTGCCCAACCTTGAGCAGTCCATTCCTTCGGATTTGATTTCGATGATTCCTTACATCGTGACCATCATTGCGGTCGCTGGATTCGTTGGAAAGTCGCGTCCGCCGGCAGCCGAAAACGTTCCTTACACGAAGTGATCGACGGCTAGGTAGATGAAGGACCCAAACATGGATATCAATTGGGAAGAGCTCAAGGATCTTGCAATCTCCGCAATGGAGCAGGCTTACTGCCCCTATAGCGGTTTCCCCGTCGGTGCAGCAGGACTGACAACCGATGGGCACACCTACTCGGGCTGCAATGTGGAAAATGCCGGTTATGGCATCACCCTTTGCGCCGAATGCGGCATGGTGTCGCAGATGGTGCGCTCGGGCGGAGGTCGCCTCGCAGCGGTAGTCGCGGTGAATGGAAACTGCGAACCCGTGGCTCCCTGCGGACGCTGCCGCCAGCTTATTTTTGAGCACGGTGGGAATGACTGCTTGGTTCTGATGCCCGATGGCGTCATGTCCATGAAGCAAGTGCTCCCCGGAGCTTTTGGTCCGCACGACCTGACTGAAGTCGCCTCCGCGCGATTCGTAGAAGACTAATCACTGTGGCGGGCGTATGTGTCATCAAGTGGCATGTACGTCCGCCACACACATAGCCCGACAACAACACCCAGGAAGGACATCATGAAACAGTTTGATGCCGTCGACGTCATCCGCGTGAAGCGCGATGGCGGGAAACTGTCCACTGAAGAAATCCAGTGGACCATTGATGCCTACACGCGCGGGGTCATGAAAGACGAACAAATGGCAGCCCTTGCCATGGCCGTCTTCCTGCGTGGAATGGATCGGGAAGAAATCGTTACCTGGACCCAGGCCATGATCGATTCCGGCGAGCGTATGGATTTTGCGCGTATTTCCCGCGTAACCGCTGATAAGCACTCAACCGGTGGCGTGGGCGATAAGATCACCCTTCCTCTTGCGCCACTGGTTGCGTGTTTTGGTGTTGCCGTTCCGCAGCTTTCAGGCCGAGGCCTTGGGCACACAGGCGGAACCTTGGACAAACTCGAGGCCATCCCCGGCTGGCGTGCCGCGCTGTCCAATGAAGAGATCTACCATCAGCTCGGCGAAGGCTGCGGCGCTGTTATTTGCGCGGCGGGTGCGGGACTTGCCCCCGCAGATAAGAAGCTCTACGCACTGCGCGATATCACGTCAACCGTCGATTGCATTCCGCTGATTGCCTCGTCGATCATGTCGAAGAAGATTGCCGAAGGCACCGATTCGCTGGTCTTGGACGTCAAGGTTGGCAGCGGCGCATTCATGAAGGACATCGACAATGCCCACGAGCTTGCCCGCACCATGGTTGATCTTGGACGAGATGCCGGTGTGAAGACCCAAGCGCTACTCACCGATATGTCCACCCCGCTGGGACTCAAGGTCGGTAATGCGCTCGAGGTCGAAGAATCCGTTGAGGTTCTGGCCGGCGGCGGTCCCGCAGATGTCGTGGAATTAACCGTTGAGCTTGCCCGAACCATGCTTTCCATGGCCGGTAAGAGCGATGTCGACGTTGAGGCTGCTCTCAAGGACGGTCGTGCGATGGATACCTGGCGCGCAATGATCCGTGAACAGGGCGGAGACCCCGACGCCACGCTGCCGACCTCAACGCTGACCCACACTGTCACTGCCGAGGCCGATGGCTTCGTTTCCGAAATGGATGCACTTAGCGTGGGCGTGGCCTCGTGGAGGTTGGGTGCGGGCCGTGCAGTCAAGGATGATCCGGTACAGGCTGGTGCGGGTATTGAAATCCACGCCAAGCCCGGTGATCAGGTCAAGGCGGGCCAGCCGCTCTTCACCTTGCACACCGACGACGAATGGCGCATTCCCCGCGCCCTTGAAGCGCTGGACGGGGGAGTGGCGATCAGCGAAACCGCACCCGCTCCTCGTCACATCATTTTGGACCGCGTGGGCTAAGACTTTCGCCAGACCAAGCAAGCGACACCACCACACACGTATTGGAGTAAACAACCATGAAATCGACACCGCATATCAACCCGACCGCCCCCATTGCGCCGACTATCTTGCTGCCCGGAGATCCTCTTCGCGCCAAGTTCATTGCCGAAACCTACCTTGAAGATGCGCAGCAATTTAACGCGGTGCGTAACATGCTGGGCTTTACCGGTACCTACCAGGGCACCCCGGTATCTGTTATGGGCTCGGGTATGGGTATTCCTTCGATCTCGCTGTACGCGTGGGAACTCATCCACGTCTTTGGTTGTACAAAGCTCATCCGTGTGGGTACGTGTGGCGCGCTGCAGCCGGGAATCAACCTTTACGATGTCGTCATCGCTCAGGGAGCGTGCACGAACTCGAACTTCATCGATCAGTACAACATCCCTGGAACCTATGCCCCCATCGGTTCCTACCGCCTGATCGAGGCTGTGCGCGAGAATGCGAAGGAAAAGGGAGTGACCACCCACGTGGGTAACGTCCTCTCGTCGGACACTTTCTACAATGCTGATCCAACCTTTAACGAGCGTTGGCAGAAGATGGGCATCATGGCCATTGAAATGGAAACCGCGGGCCTGTACGCAACTGCCGCCGAGGCCGGGGTTGAGGCTCTGGGTATCTTTACCGTCTCAGACTCGCTGGTGACCGGTGAGGAAACCACTGCACACGAACGTCAGACCGCGTTCACCCAGATGATGGAAATTGCACTTCCTCTGGCGCAGATCTGAGGACCTGGAGAAGGAAAAGTATGAAGAAGTCTGAAGTTGCACACCTGATTGACCACACGATCCTCAAACCCGAGGCAACTCACGCCGATGTCGCGCGGATCGTTGAGGAAGGCGCACGTTTTGGTACCTATTCCGTGTGTGTGTCCCCATCGATGCTCCCGCTTGAGGTTCCCGAAGGACTGAAGGTTGCTTGCGTCGTGGGCTTTCCCTCGGGGGCGGTGAAGCCGAATGTCAAGGCATACGAAGCCAAGCAGGCTATCGCCGATGGTGCCGACGAGATCGATATGGTCATCAACATTGCCCTGGCAAAAGAAGGCAAGTTCGATCAGGTCGAAGACGAAATCCGAGCTGTTCGTGCGCAGATCCCCGCGGGTAAGGTCCTGAAGGTCATCATCGAATCGGCGGCCTTGACCGATGAAGAAATCGTTGCCGTGTGCCGCGCGGCCGTTGCTGCGGGTGCTGATTTCGTCAAGACCTCGACCGGTTTCCACCCCGCGGGAGGGGCCTCGGTCCACGCAGTGAAGCTCATGCGCGAGACCGTCGGCGAGGGCATCGGGGTGAAGGCCTCGGGCGGTATCCGCAATGCAGAGACCGCTGTCGCCATGATCAATGCCGGAGCAAACCGTTTGGGTGTGTCGGCAACCGCAGCAATTCTTGAAGGCCTTGAGGACTGAATATGAACCTTATTGAACGTGCCCAACAGTGGGTTGATCACGATCCGGATCCGACAACCGCAGCCGATCTCGCCTCCGTCGTTGAGGCAGCGCGCGCAGGCGATGAGAGCGCACTTACCGAATTGGGCCGTGCCATGAACGGCCCCCTGCAGTTCGGTACTGCCGGCCTGCGCGGTGAAATTGGCCCGGGTGAATCGCGAATGAATCTCTCGGTTGTCATCCGTGCAACTGCTGGGTTGTGCGCGGTTCTCCTTAAGCACGCAACGCGCGCTCCGCGAGTTGTGATCGGCTGCGATGCCCGCTACGGTTCGGTTGACTTCGCTCACGCAGCTGCGCGCGTGGCCTCGGCAGCAGGATGCGAAGTGCTCTTGCTTCCGCTGATGAACCCCACCCCGCTCACTGCATTTTCAGTGCGTGAGCTGGATGCCGATGCGGGCATCATGGTCACCGCATCGCACAACCCGCCTCGCGACAATGGCTACAAGGTCTACCTGGGTGGAACCGTCGTGACCGGTGCCGGTCAGGGCGTCCAGATCGTTTCTCCCTTCGATGCCGAGATCGCTTCTGCGATTGCTTCGGCTCCTTTCGCTGATCAAATCGCCCAGAATGATGAACTGATTGTCAATGTGGATCCTCGCGAGGACTACATTGCCCGCGCTGCCTCTTTGGCCTCGGGAAGCGCTGAAAGCAAGGCCGACTTGGGGATTACTCTGACGGGAATGCACGGCGTTGGCGCTGCACTCACCAAGAAGGTCCTCGAAGAAGCCGGCTTCACCAATGTCACTCTGGTTGCCGAACAGGCCGATCCGGATCCCGATTTCCCGACCGTTTCCTTCCCGAACCCGGAAGAGCCTGGGGCATTGGACCTGGCAATCGCGCACGCTGCCGCCCACGGATCGGACCTGATCATTGCTGTTGATCCCGATGCTGACCGCTGTGCACTCGCTGTTCCCGACAGCGAATCTGCGACCGGCTGGCGGCAGCTCTCCGGTGATGAGATCGGATCGTTGCTGGGTGAATTCCGTGCTCAGAGCGCACCTTCTGATGCGGTTTTTGCAAACTCCATTGTCTCCTCGCGACTCTTGGGCAAGATTGCTCAGGGACATGGCTTGAAGTACCAGCACACGTTGACGGGCTTTAAGTGGATTGCCCGCGTTCCTGGCCTCTACTTCGGCTACGAGGAAGCAATCGGTTTCTGCCCCGATCCTTCGCGCGTGCGCGATAAGGACGGTATTGCAACATCCGTTGTCGCGGCCTCCCTTTTCGCGCAGCTCAAGACTCAGGGCCGCAGCGCGAAGGACGAATTGGAACGCATGGCGCGCCTATATGGCCTGCACGTGACCGCTCCCTTAACCTTCCGTGTCGATCGACTGGAGCTTATCGCTGAAGGAATGCAGCGCCTGCGCGCCCAGCCGCCGACAACTCTTGCCGGTGCTGAGGTTGAAGGCGTCGTGGACCTGTCGAAGGGGTGGGATGGCCTTCCCGGAACAGACGCACTTATGGTCACCACCACCGCTGGAGACCGTGTGATCGCACGTCCTTCGGGCACTGAACCTAAGCTCAAGTGCTACTTGGAGGTCATTCTTCCCGTCGAGGAAGGTGCTGAGGTGCCTTGGGAGGCCGCTCGCGCTCGCCTAGAAAGTATCAAGGCTGAGTTTGGCGCTGCGATTGGGATCTGAATAAGTTCCGAGACTGCAGCTACAGTGCAGGACCCACAGTAGCTCCGGCGTCAAAGACCTTTGGTGGGTGTCGCCTACGGGCGGTGCCCACCAGTCTTATTCGCTTCCTTGCGACGGTGCTGTCTGGGATTTGCTGTTCCACTAGATCGCTCTATTTCCACTTGTGCGTGGTTGACTCGCGACAAACAAGCGAGGCTGGCAGGATAAAGGTGTGAGCGAAGAACGCACCTTATCAGATACGCAGCCGCAAGATTTTCACGATCATCTGCTTTTGCAAGCCTTCGCGTGGGATCTCCCTGCTGATCAAAGCCTGTGGAGAAGCATTGCTGCCGCAGCGCAAGACCTTGCGGATCTGGGAATTGAAGGTGTCTGGCTTCCGCCCGCCTACAAGGGCTATTTGGGGCGCGAAGATGTCGGCTACGGCGTCTACGACATGTATGACTTGGGTGAGTTCGACCAAAAGGGAAGCGTCGGGACAAAGTACGGGACGAAGGAAGAGTATCTGAGCGCCATCGATGCCCTTCACGCAGCGGGCATCCACGTGATTGCCGATATTGTCTTTAACCACCGCCTGGGTGGGGATGAGACCGAAGAAGTTCGAGCACGAAGGGTTGATCCGGGGAACCGAATGCAGGTGATCTCCGACGAAGAAACAATCCGTGCGTGGACCCGCTTCACTTTCCCAGGCCGGGCAGGAACTTACTCCGATTTCCAATGGGATTGGCAGTGTTTCAACGGTATCGATTGGGACGAAAACACGAAGAGTAACGCTGTCTGGCTTTTTGATGGTAAGGAATGGGACCCGACTGCCGGTGAGGAGCTGGGCAACTACGACTACCTCATGGGCTGCGATGTTGATGTCTCTTCGCCGCAGGTCAATGAGGAATTGGATCGTTGGGGCCGCTGGTACATCGAAACTACGGGCGTCGACGCCCTGCGCTTGGATGCTGTTAAACACATCGGTTCAGATTTCTTTGCACGCTGGCTGCCAAATTTACGTGAAGCGACCGGCAAACTTCTTCCCGCTGTAGGGGAGTATTGGAGCTACGACGTGGGGCAGCTGTGCTCCTACCTTGACCGAGTCCCCGACGTTGCGCTCTTTGACGTCCCATTGCATTTTCACTTCCACGAGGCCTCTATCTCGGATGGAAATTTTGATCTTTCGCAGCTTTTTGCCAATACCCTGGTTGGGACTCGTCCAGAACTGGCCGTCACTTTCGTAGAAAACCACGACACGCAACCGGGACAGTCACTCGAGTCCACCGTTGCGCCCTGGTTCAAGCTCTCTGCTTACGCTTTGATTCTTTTGCGCGACAGCGGGGTTCCCTGTGTTTTCTGGGGAGATCTTTTGGGCAACGGTGACTCTCTACCCGCTGTGAGTGAATTACCCTTCCTCATGCGTGTACGGAAGGCTGCCGCCCAAGGCTCGCAGTTCGATGCATTTGATAATCCCGATGTCGTGGGTTTTTCTCGTCAGGGAATTGAAGGAAACCCCTCGACTGGCTGCGCCGTCATCCTTTCAGACCGCCTTGCCGGCGAGAAGCGCTTATTCCTTGGGAACTGGCGCGCGGGTGAGACCTGGGTGTGCGCTATTGGCGAGCACCCGGCCGTCGTTATCGAAGAAGACGGGTGGGCAACTTTCCCGGTTTCCGACGGTGGCCTTTCCGTTTACCTTCCCGAGGCCGCGCGCCTGTAACGGGGCAGCTGCTACTTGGCCTCGTCCGCGGAAGTCATCAGGATGGGGGAGGGGCGCAGGTTGCGCATACCGTTCCAGACAAGGTTCACGACGTGCGAGGCGACTTCTTCCTTGCTCATTCGACGCTCGTCAAGCCACCACTGGCCCACCTGTGCAATCAGGCCGACAAGCATTTGCGCATAGAGGGGCGCCCACTTGGGATCCATATGCGCATGAGAAAACTGCTCAGCTAAGAGGTGCTCAACCTTAATGGCCACATCTCCAAGCAGTGAAGAGTAAGAGCCGGACGTCGAATTCTGTGGGGCATCACGCACCAGGATTCGGAAACCATCCGTATGAGATTCGATGTAGCTCAACAGGGCGAGTGCTGAATCCTCAAGGATCATTCGCGGGCGCTTATGGGAATCCAGAGCGGCTTCCAATGCGCTCATGAGTGCCTGGACTTCTCGGTCCACAATGACGGCGTAGAGGCCTTCTTTTCCCCCGAAATGCTCATAGATAACGGGTTTTGAGATCTTTGCGTGAGCGGCAATTTCCTCGACACTGGTGCCGTCAAATCCTTTTGAGGCGAAAGTCGCACGTCCCACAGCAACCAGTTGCTCGCGACGCGCAAAAGCGCTCATTCTCATCCGCTTCTCGGCCATGTCTTAACCGTACACTCACACCGTGTCATAGGTTCTAGATGGCATAACACGGTGTGTTTATGGCACAATCTATGTGTCCTTCCGCCTTGGTGTAACGGCAGCACAGAGGTTTTTGGTGCCTTTAGTCTAGGTTCGAATCCTAGGGGCGGAGCTCAAAATGAGCGCGCGTG
This sequence comes from Actinomyces sp. oral taxon 181, assembly GCF_018370895.1. Classification (NCBI taxonomy): domain Bacteria; kingdom Bacillati; phylum Actinomycetota; class Actinomycetes; order Actinomycetales; family Actinomycetaceae; genus Actinomyces; species Actinomyces sp. oral taxon 181. Next base: position 61,881 of record NZ_JAGYZL010000009.1, on the reverse strand, counting down.
AAAGGGCGACATGACTACTCCCACTGCAGTGATTGTTCTGGCCGCCGGCGCCGGAACTCGAATGAAGTCTTCCCTTCCCAAGGTTGTTCATCCAGTTGTTGGGCGTTCAATGATTGGTCACGCGCTGCACGCAGCTGCGGGGACTTGCCCCGATCATCTTGTTGCGGTTGTCCGTCACCAGCGTGAACTCGTCGCTGCTGAAATCCTGCGCAATAACCCCGATGTGATCATTGCAGACCAGGATGATATTCCCGGAACCGGTCGTGCGGTGCAATGTGCACTCGACGAACTTTTGCGCCGAGGTCATAGTCTTTCGGGCACGATCTTGGTGACCTACGGCGATGTCCCCATGCTTGATGCAGATACCCTGAATGCTCTTGTTCGTTCTCACGATGAGCGCGGCGCAACAGTCTCAGTGCTGACGACAATTGTCAATGATCCCACCGGATATGGGCGGATCATCCGTGATGATGCCAGCGGTGATGTTTGCCGGATTGTCGAACAAAAAGATGCATCCGAAGCAGAGCGTCAGATCCGTGAAATTAATGCCGGGATCTACGCATTTGATGGTGAATTCCTACGTGATGCGTTGATGCACGTTGGGACCAATAACAATCAGGGTGAGGTTTACCTTACGGATGTCCTTGCTCAGGCATACCAGGCGGACCGCGTAACAAACGGTGTTGTTCTTGACGATCAATGGATGGCGCAGGGCTGCAACGACCGGGTCCAGCTTGCTGAATTAGCCGCAGAAATGAACCGTAGGATCTGCGTGGAACATATGCGTGCAGGCGTTTCCATTGTGGATCCCTCAAGCACATGGATCGAATGTGATGTCCGCATTGATGCGGATACAACGATCTATCCCAATACTGTTCTGCGCGGTCGTACCCAGATCGCCACGGGCTGTGAAATTGGCCCGGGAACAACGCTGACGAATACGCAGGTCGGGCCGGGGTGCCGAGTACCTGCCGCCTGGGTCAGTAACACACGCCTAGAAGGCGATACGATAGTAACGCCTTTTACTTCGATCGAACGGTGAATAAGGTTACTGCTCGACGAAAAAAGTCCGCATAAACGGGAGGGACATACCGCATGACGGGGCTGGTAACCAGCGGTGAAAAGCGTCTGGTTCTTGTATCGGGTCGAGCACACATTGAACTCGCCCAGCAGGTTGGCGAAGAGTTAGGTTGCGGAGTTTCTCCGACGACCGCGTATGACTTTGCCAGTGGGGAAACCTACGTTCGTTTTAACGAATCAGTACGTGGTGCGGATGTCTTCGTCCTGCAATCGCATACCGGTGAAGTGAATAAGTGGCTGATGGAACAGCTCTTGATGATCGATGCAGCGAAGCGAGCATCGGCCAAGCGCATTACCGCAGTCGCCCCCTATTACCCCTACGCGCGCCAGGATAAGAAACACCTGGGGCGCGAACCTATTTCTGCCCGGCTTATTGCTGATCTGTACAAGACGGCAGGAGCGGATCGCATCATGAGCGTTGACCTGCACGCTTCGCAGGAACAGGGCTTCTTCGACGGTCCGGTTGACCACCTCTGGGCAATGCCCGTCCTAGTTGAGTACGTGCGCTCGCACGTTGATCTGTCCAATGTCTGCATGGTCTCGCCCGATGCCGGTCGTATTCGTGTCGCAGAGAAATGGTCAGCAAAGTTGGGTGGATGCCCTCTGGCCTTTGTTCACAAGACTCGTGATACCACCCGTCCCAATGTCGCTGTTGCTAACCGTGTCGTTGGTGATGTTGCGGGTAAGCAGTGTGTGCTGGTCGATGACATGATCGATACCGCCGGTACCATTTCCGAGGCCGTTAAGGTTGTGATGAACGCGGGTGCCTCGTCTGTTATCGTTGCTGCAACTCACGGCATTTTGTCCGATCCTGCAGCTCAGCGTCTTTCCGAATGCGGTGCCCAGGAAGTGATCGTTACTGACACCCTGCCCATTGCACTTGAGAAGCGCTTCGATAATCTGACAATCCTGCCGATTGCTCCGCTGCTTGCACGTGCAATCCGCGAGGTTTTCGACGATGGATCGGTCACATCTCTCTTTGACGGGGTCGCCTGAGGCCTCAAAACGCGCTATTCTGGCTAGGTTGCTCCGGCGAGGGCGCGAAAGCGCCGTTATCGACAGGGCTTTCTGTAGGGTTATCCTTCAGATTCCTAGCGCCGGTGCGTGGAATGAACTATTTGAAGGAGGCTCTCATGAGCAACCCCACGCTGGTCGCACAGACCCGTTCTGAATTTGGTAAGGGTGCAGCACGTCGCGCACGTCGCGCAGGCCTGGTCCCCGGTGTCCTTTACGGTCACGGTGGCGAGCCCGTTCACGTTGATCTCCCCGCTCACGAGCTCTTCCTGGCTGTCCGTGGCCAGAAGAACGCTCTGCTTGAGCTGGTTATCGAGGGCAAGAAGCAGCTTGCTCTGGTGAAGGAAGTTCAGCGTCACCCCGTCTCCCGCGATCTGCTCCACGCCGACTTCCTGGCCGTCAAGGCCGGCGAACTGGTTGACGTTGAGGTTCCCGTTTCGATCATCGGTGAGCCCGCAGCCGGCACCCAGCACACTCAGGAAGAGTTCGCACTGCTGGTTAAGGCCCCCGCCACCGCTATCCCCGAGTCCATCGAGGTTGACATTACCGGTGTCGAGGCCGGCACTGCCGTTCGCGTCGCTGATGTGACCTTCCCCAAGGGCGTTGTCTCCGAGCTCGATCCCGAGACCGTTGTTGTCACGGTTTTCGAAGAGGTCGTCGAGGTCGAGGAAGAGGAAGCACCCGCCGAGGCTGCTGCAGAATCTGCCGAGTGATCTCACTTCGCTTGAGGGAGGCTTGCCGTTTGGCAAGCCTTCCTTTTTATTACACTGAGAAGTATGAATCGACTTCACGTCATTATTCCCGCCGGGGGAGTGGGCTCTAGGCTGTGGCCACTGTCGCGTAAGGATCGGCCGAAATTTCTGCTTGACCTTCGCATGAGCGGAAAGAGCTTGCTCCAAGAGACCATTGACCGTCTGGCTCCAATTGCCGCTTCTTTCACGATTGTCACGGGGCGTGCACATGAACAAGCCGTTCGTGCTCAGATCCCCCAGGGACTTGATGTCACTGTTCTTGTCGAGCCTCAAGGACGCGATTCGATGCCCGCTATCGGTTTGGCGGCTTATGTCATTCGCCAGCGCTTTGGTGACGAGGCTCCGATTGCTTCCTTCGCGGCCGACCACGCGATTACCCATCCTCAGGTTCTTCTTGACTGCGTAGAACGTGCGCTGGAAGTAGCTCAGAAGGGCTACGTTGTCACGATTGGCCTCAAGCCGCTGACCCCTTCAACGGCCTATGGCTACATCGCCCCGGGAGAAACCTTTGAGAAGGAGTCTGCCGAAAAGGGATCTATCGTGCGCTCTTTCGTTGAGAAACCGGATGAAGAGACCGCGAAGCGTTACTGCGAACAGGGCTACCTGTGGAACGCTGGAATGTTCATCATGACCGCAGGGACTCTTACTCGTGCACTTACGCGTTTTCACCCCGATATGGATGCGCATCTAAGCGCGATTGGAAGCCAATGGGGAAGCGATAACTTTGCCCAGACGCTCAGCGACGAATGGCCCGCACTGACGAAGATTGCCATCGATCACGCCATCGCCGAACCACTTGCCTCCGAAGGGGGAGTGGCCGTTGTTCCTGCGAGGGATATGGGCTGGACCGATGTCGGCGATTTTGATGCGCTTGCGCAGATTAGCTCTGAAGGCCAGGCCCTTCGGATTGACTCTCCTGGTTCATTCGTCCGATCTTTGACCGGCCAAAAGATTGTTGTGGTTGGAGCGCCGAATATGGCTGTCATCGCGACAGAGGACGCAATCTTGGTTGTTGACCGTAATCGCGCGCAGGACGTGAAACACGTGGTTGACCAGTTGACGCAGAGTGGAGAGGAAGAACTCCTTTAGGATGAAGACCATGACTCGACACACGCGTGCACACCTATACGCAGCAACAAGTGCTTTTCTGCTTCTCCTTGCTGGCTGCTCCTCAGCCCCTGCCTCACATGCTCAAACTCAACTGTGCGGAATTTCTGACGCAGCTGGGTGGGATAGTGCGACCTCGCAGACTCCGGCGAAACGGGCAATTTCGCAGGCGGCCTCGGAAATCGGAGGGGAGGCAAAATTTGCTACCGGCGCAGGTGAATTGGACGGCCTTCTTAAGGGCGGATGCACCATTGTTGTCTCCGAAGGTCAGGGAATGACCCAGGCGATCACTCAGGCGGCAAAGAAATACTCATCAGTTCGCTTTATTACCGTTAATTCTGGTTTCGAATCAGCAAATAAGACTGTCGAGCTCGGTAATGGCAAGGCTGTTGTCTCGCGCGCAACCCAGGGCGCCTATATGGCTGGCTATGCTTCCGCAGGTTTGACGACGACCGGAACCATTGCCGGATTTGGTGGGATTGAAACCAGCGAACGCGAAGCATTGATGGATGCCTTTGCGCAGGGAGTCGACGCCTACAACCTTTCGTATGGGACATCGATCCGCTTTGAAGGATGGGATACCACCCGCATGCGCGGAACCTTCACCGGAAACGATGATCCGGCAAGCATTAAGGACGCAGCGTCCAAGGCGCTTGCTGCGGGTGCAGATATCTTGGTTCCCTTCGCAGACGCTGGGAACCAAGGTGCGCTCCACGCACTTGAGGCAGCTGGAAATAACTCGGCCCAGCGCGTGGTATGGATGGGGGATGATCTTCCCAGCGATCTTCCCCAGGTTATTACAGCGGTCACTACGACCACGAAGGACCATGCGACCGAGGCTATTACTTCCGCACGAGGAAGCGATTTCTCAACGAATGCGGTCATCGATTCTCTTGATAATAACGGCGTGACGCTGGCTCCTTTCGCTGCTCATGAGGCACTCATGACCCCCGAGCTCAAAGACTCCTTGGCGTCGATGCGCCAGCAGCTGCTTACTGGCAGTCTTGTGATCACGACCCAATTTGATCCCCTCTTGATTTCTCCCCATAAGTGAAGGAACCCATGGAACACACACACCAGAATTCCTCCTATCGTCGAGGCCCGGTAATCCTTCGTGGAGGAAAGATCCCCCGCGAAACATCCGATACCGGCCTGCTGCGCCCCCAGTCCTCTGCGGATTGGCTGCACGAGGACCCCTGGAGGGTGCTTCGTATCCAGTCGGAGTTCGTCGAAGGTTTTGGAGCGCTTGCCGAGTTGGGGCCGGCAGTGTCGGTTTTCGGCTCGGCTCGCACCCCTGCCGGAAGCGAAGATTGGGAGCGTGCGCGCGCCATTGGCTCCCTATTGGTTCAGGCGGGCTTTGCCGTGATTACCGGTGGGGGACCGGGAATTATGGAAGCGGCCAATAAGGGTGCGTGGGAAGCGGGAGGAACCTCCGTCGGCTTGGGAATCGAGCTTCCTCACGAGCAGGGAATGAATGAATGGGTCAATGTTGGAATTAATTTCCGTTATTTCTTTGCCCGCAAGACCATGTTCATGAAGTATTCTTCGGGCTTTATCGCTATGCCGGGTGGTTTTGGCACCATGGATGAGCTGTTTGAGGCGGCAACCTTGGTGCAAACCGGTAAGGTACATTCCTTCCCGATCATTTTGGTTGGGCGCGACTATTGGGGTGGATTAGTTCAATGGATTAATTCGACCATGAAGGAATCGGGAATGCTTTCAAGTAATGACCCTCAACTTTTGCACGTGGTCGATAGTCCCGAAGAAGCTGTGGAAATAGTAATTGGACACAAATAATTCAATACCTTACTAAATTACGCCATTCTCGGTAGAATAAATGTGTTTTTAGCGGTATTTAATACCCGGCGTTCAGAAGGGAAACGAACATGGCAGCTATGAAGCCGCGAACCGGAGATGGCCCCCTCGAGGCAGAAAAAGAGGGTCGTGGGATTGTCATGCGTATCCCCAGCGAAGGCGGTGGCCGTCTGGTCATCGAACTCAGCGCTGACGAAGCACAGGAACTGGCTCAGGCCTTAGCTAACGCCCTGTGAGGCACTCAGGGCTTCCTCAAGAGTCAGACTCCCGACATAGAGAGCCTTGCCAACAATCACTCCATCCAGATAACCTTCACGCCTCAAGGTGTGGATATCCTCGACATGACGGATTCCTCCTGAGGCAACCAGAAGCGTAGGTGTTTTCGCCCGTAGATCTCTGAGTAGGTCTACGGGCGGACCCATAAGTGCCCCGTCTCGTTGGCGCTCGGTGACGATGTAGCGCTGCACACCCGCAAGATCTAGAGCGCGGCAGACTTCCCAGAGGTTCCCCGCGTCTCCATCAACGCCTCGTGGACGAATTCGATCGCCCTCTACGTCAATGCAGATGTTGAGGTGCCCGGCAAACTCAGCGATCAAAGTGCGGACCCGATCGATATCAACCAAGGCTTGAGAAGCCAGATTGACGCGATCAGCACCTGCCTGAAGCGCTGCTTCGATATCCTCCCCGCTGCGTACACCACCAGACCACTCGATGCGGCATTCAGAGGTGTGCCTGCCTGGGCCGGATGCTCCAGATCCGTCCAGCTCAGAAATTACCTCAGAAAGCACATCTGAGTTGCTTCCTCGCTCAAAGGCCGCATCAATATCGACCAGATGAATCCAGCGAGCACCCTGAGCGATGAAGGAACGCGCAACCTCGCAGGGATCAGCACTGGCCTGGTCCTCACCTCCGTCAGCTCTACGGTGCGTGAGGGCCCGGCCATTGGCGATATCAAGTGCGGGAAGAATATCCACGACTCAGTTGTTTCCGTGATTGAGGGTCGCTTGGTACATCGGTGCGAAGAACTCGCCCAGCCGCACAAGAGTTTCGTTCAGCGCTTCTCGAGTGCCGTTCTTTTCCTCTTTCGCGATTTGGGCCGCGTGCTCGGCGATGATGCGCACGATCGCTGAACCCGAAATCGCGCCATCTGCTCCCGCTTGGAGTGCAGCACGCACGTGTTCGGGTCGCGAAATTCCAAACCCCAAGAGAACGGGAGCGGCCGCTTCTTCGCGAAGCTTTGCAACCGCCTCGTGCAAGCCCACGGTCGAGGCCTCGTGATCTGCGCCCGTCACGCCCACGCGAGAGACCGCGTAGACGTAGCCGCGTGCAGAGTGCGCGACGTCGCTCAGGGTGCGAGGCGAGGCCGATGGGGGAGCGATGTACACGCTGTCGATGCCCGACTTGAGTGCTGCTTCTCCAAATGGATGCCCCTCGCGGATCGGGAGATCTGGAATGAGTACCGAATCGACTCCCGCCTGCGCGCAGAGCTCATAGAAACGATCAACCCCAATGGAGAAGGGCACATTCGCGTAGACCAGCAGGCCGATGGGGAGATCGGGGTGTGAGTCGCGAATGCGAGAAATGATCCGGAAGCACTCATCGATAGCAGTACCGGCCTGAAGGGCCCGCAGGTGTGCTTCCTGAATAACAACGCCGTCTGCGACCGGATCTGAGAAGGGAATCCCAAGCTCCAGAGCATCTGCGCCATCGGTGATGAGCGCCTCGATGATGGCCTCGCAAGATGAAGGAGTGGGGTCACCCAGCATAACGAAGGGGACGATTGCCCCGCGTTCCTGTGCGGCGCAGCGCTCAAACATTGATGCGTAGCGAGTCATCGTTCCTCCTTAGATGAACCCAGATCATAGGAATGAGTCCTATGGGTTCCAGAACCGGCGCGTTCTTGTGCAACAAGCTCAGCGGCGCGGGCAACGGCTCCGTCCCTAGAGAAGGAGCCTCCCAAGCGCTCGCGGACTTGGTCAAGGTCCTTGTCACCTCGGCCGGATAGACACACAAGCAGTGTGGGGACGTGTCCCTCGCGTGTCTCGAGCCCCTCGGTGTGGCCCGTATCCTTGAGCTCGCGCGCCATCTTGAGGGCGTAAGCCAAGGCGTGAGAGGACTCCATTGCCGGAATAATTCCCTCATGACGTGAGAGGTCGATGAAGGCGTTGACGGCCTCGTCATCGGTAATTCCCACGTAGTGAGCGCGGCCGCTCGCAGCTAAGTAGGCGTGCTGTGGACCGACACCGGGGTAGTCCAAGCCGGCGGAAATTGAATAGGACTCTTCGACTTGTCCCTCGTCAGTGCGCATGAGGTAAGAGCGCGCACCGTGAAGAACGCCGACCTTACCCTCATGAATCGCCGCGCCGTGGTGTCCGGAATTCAGCCCCTCACCCGCAGGTTCAACACCGTAGAGTGCAACAGATGGGTCGTCAATAAAGTCAGCGAACATACCGATTGCATTCGAGCCTCCACCCACGCATGCAATAACCGCGTCGGGGAGTGCACCGGTTTGCGCGAGGATCTGAGCACGGGCTTCGGTTGAAATAATGCGGTGGAATTCGCGAACCATGGTGGGGAAGGGGTGCGGACCGGCCGCGGTTCCCAACAGATAGTGCGAGGTCTTAAAGGTCGCTGTCCAGTCGCGCAGGGCCTCGTTAACGGCGTCCTTGAGGGTCCCACTGCCCGCGGTCACGGGGACAACAGTTGCACCCATAAGCTCCATGCGCTCGACGTTTGGGGCCTGTCGAACAACATCGACCGCGCCCATGTAGATCGTGCATTCCAATCCCAAGAGCGCGCACACCATTGCGGTTGCGGTCCCGTGTTGGCCGGCTCCGGTTTCAGCGATGATGCGCGTCTTACCCATGCGCTTAGCCAGCAGAGCCTGTCCCAGAACCTGATTACCCTTGTGTGCGCCACCGTGGACCAGATCTTCACGCTTGAGGAAGATCCGAGCACCGCCACCGGGAAGGTTGCGCAGCTCTGTGACGGGGGTGGGGCGTCCCAGGAACTGATGGAGCAGAGTGTTGATCTCCTCGATGAAGGTTGGGTCGTCAATTGCCTGGACGAAGGCTTCTTCAAGCTGGTCCAGTGCGGGGATCAGAAGCTCGGGAACGTATTGTCCGCCGAATTGTCCGAAGTAGGGAGAAAGTTTCGTTGGGCGCTCGGGAGTTTCTTCGTCGTTTGTGCCCTCTGTCTTTGCGCCGAGGCGCTCACTGGAGTAGGGCCTCCACGAGGTGTGCAGTGCAACTTCTTCGAGGAAATCATGGCCGGCACTGGGCTGGCCTCCTGTGATCTGCCAAGCTGCCTGCGCGGGATCATCCGATCCCGAGAGCGAGGAGCCAACCAACAGTGCATCAACGTAAGGGGCAAGAGTCAGCACATCATCGCGCGAATGAACGCCAGACTCGCCAACGATCACTGCTCCCTGTGGAGCAAGGGGAGCCAGCTTCTGCGTGCGGGTGATGTCGATCTGAAGCGTGCGCAGATCGCGATTGTTGATGCCAATAATGCGTGCGCCCAAGCGCTGGGCGCGGCGCATATCCTCTTCGCTGTCAACTTCGGTGAGGACGTCCAATCCCAGGCGATGTGCCGCCAAGGAAAGTTCTGTGTAGTCCTCATCGTCCAAAACGGACAGCATCAGTAGGATCGCATCTGCCCCGTGCGAGCGAGCAGCCGTGATCTGAATGGGATCGATGATGAAGTCCTTGCACAAGACAGGCTGGTTAACCTCGTCTCTGACCTCATCGAGATCAGTGAAATTACCGTTAAAACGGTCGGGCTCTGTTAACACACTGATCGCTGCGGCGTAGCGTGAGTAGGCACGAGCCAAGAGACGTGGAGAATATGCCCCCTCGATAATTGTGCCCAAAGTTGGTGAAGCGGACTTGCACTCCATGATGATTGCCGGGCCGCTGGGATGAGGCTGGAAGCCTTCCTTTTCGTCGTAACGACGCGTGCGTAGTGCGTCCTCAAAAGAGCGTGTCGAGCGAGGAAGCGTCAGGGGATCGATGTGTCCGTAGGCCTCGTGCAGTTCGGGAAGACGCGTACGACGCTGAGCGACGATCGAATCAAGGACGGTCCCGGTTTCGCGCAATCGCGTGGAAATGGGAGAGAAAGACGGCTGGTTCACTGATTCTCCTGCTCTTTCAATTCGCGTGCGGTTGAAACGATGGTGTCAAGGTGGGAGGCAACGGCGCCGCTGGAGAGTTGCGACAGTGCCAATTCAGTTCCCTGGTTCAAAGATTCCGCCTTGCCAGCCAGATAGAGCATCGCACCGCTTGTCGCAGCGATGGCCTCTCGTTGGGCTGGCGCACCCTTTCCGGCGAAGATCTCAGAGATCAGACGCAGGTTTTCTTCTGCATCCCCACCGACCAACTCTGAGAGTGGAGCAGGAGTAATTCCCAGCTCCTCAGGGGTCAGGGTAAATGAAGCAATACCCTCTGGGGTGATCTCGCGGACCTCGGTGGGGCCATGGACAGCAAATTCGTCCGTACCGCTACCGTGAACCACCAGTGCATGCTTCAGGCCCAAGGACGCCAAGGCCTTCGCAACGACATCGAGGAGTTCAGGTTTACCAACCCCCAGTACCTGGTAGGACAGCGGTGCAGGGTTCACCAGGGGACCGATGAGATTGAAGATTGTCGGGTTCTTCAAAGCGCCGCGCACGGGTGCAACATAGCGCATCGCCGGGTGGTACTTCTGTGCGAATAAGAAGCAGAAACCGGTGCGTTCCAGGAGCGCCGCTGAAGAGGCGGGGGAGAGGTCTAGGGGGATACCTGCAGCCTCAACAAGGTCTGCGGCTCCCGCCTTCGAGGACACCGCTCGGTTACCATGCTTGGCAACCTTGAGTCCCATGGACGCCGCAACGAAAGCCGAGGCCGTCGAGATATTGATTGTTCCGACACCGTCACCGCCCGTTCCAACGACGTCAATGACGTCTGGGGCCGTTGTCGTGAAGTGTTGTGCTGCTGAGCGGAAAGCTTCCGCAGCACCCGCAATTTCACTGGGCTGTTCACCGCGCGCATGAAGCGCTCCAAGGAAAGCTGCGATTTCAATTTCGCTGAGTTCCCCGCGTGACATCTCCTCGAAAACGGAACGTGCCTGTTCCTGGTCTAATACGTGACCGTTCAATGCGCGGCGCAGAAAGGACTCACTCATGTTCATTCCTTGAATTAGTAGCGGTGGATAGGGTTAGGTCAGTCAGTAGAGCACGCAAAAGAAGCGGCCCAGCCGGGGTTAGGATCGATTCTGGGTGGAATTGCAGACCGATACACGGTGCACTGCGGTGACGCGCAGCCATGACAATCCCATCACGGGTGTGTGCTAAGGAAACCAAAGCATCGGGAAGGCTACGCGTGCCCAGAGAATGGTAACGAGCGACGGAAATATATCCGTGCTCAGCATCGTCACCGGGACGAGGTGCCTCTGCAATTGCGGAGAAAGCAGGATCTTCAATACCGGCCTCGGTAAGCTCAATGCGGTCGGTGCGCCCATGGGTTGCCCCTACGGGGCCGACGATGCCCCCACAGGCCTCGACCATTGCTTGGAAGCCCAGGCAAATCCCCAATGTTGGGATATTCTCGCGGAGGGCCACCTCAAGGATGTCCATCATGTTTCCTGCGCCTCGGGGGTGTCCCGGACCGGGGGAAAGAATCAATAGTGGGCGTTCTCCCGCGGCGCGCTCGGCTTCGGTCGGAACAAGTGCCTTGAGGAGCGTTGCTGTTGGGGTCGTATTGCGGAAGACCTGCACTGCGGCCTCGCGGGCGGTTAAATCCACCAAGTTATAGACGAAAGAATCGCGGTTATCCAGGAAAATCACGCGCATCTTAGAACTCGCTTTCTTCCGCATTTGAGGAAATAGTTAACGGCCGAGCGGTTGAGGCGGCCAAAGCGCGCAAAACAGCGCTTGCCTTGTGGACGGTTTCTTCAGCCTCGCGAGCGGGGACAGAATCTGCAACGACTCCGGCTCCGGCCTGCACGATTGCCTGTCCGTCCTTGACGAATGCCGAACGGATGACGATGCAGGTATCAAGTTCTCCGTCGCCTCGAAGGTAACCAACAGCACCACCGTATGAACCGCGGCGTTTGCCTTCGTAGTTGCGAATGAGCTCTGCCGCACGAAGCTTTGGAGCGCCCGTCAGTGTACCCATGGTCATCGAGGCGCGGAAAGCGTCCAAGGGGTGCAGATCTTCTGCCAGAGTGCCGCTGACCTCAGATACCAGGTGCATGACTCGGGAATAACGGTCGACGCGCAAGAGCTGTTCAACGCGACGAGTTCCTCGTTGTGAAACGCGCGCGACATCGTTGCGTGCCAAGTCGACGAGCATAACGTGTTCGGCAACTTCCTTCGCATCCGAACGCAATTCAAGTTCCAAGCGGATGTCTAGTTCGTGATCGATGTTGCCGTCGGGGGCAAATCCTCGAGGGCGTGTCCCCGCGATCGGACGAATTGCAACCGTTCCGTCCTTTGCTGAATGAAGGAGCGAGGATTCCGGAGATGCTCCGAAAAGCTCGAAGTCGTCCGCGCCGATATAGAACATGTAAGGACTGGGATTCTCATCTCGCAAAAAGCGGTAGCTTCTCAGTGCATTCGGGCAATCCGCGATAAAACCGCGCGAGGGAACGACCTGGTAGATGTCGCCAGCAGCGATGTGCTCTTGCATGGTCGTAACCAGAGCCTCAAAGTCATCATCAGAGATGGTCGGGCGTGCAATAAGAGGCTGCGATGAAGGATCGATCTTCATTTCCGAGGCCGTGGGAGTCTCGGTCGACAGCGGGGCGTGGTCGATAGCCTGGGCAAGCGCATCGATTTGCCGCTCAAGAGAATCACGGTCGAGTGAGGCTCCGACAATGTTGGCGCTTTGCGAAGGATGGTCGACGACCAAGATGATTCGCGCAAGGAAGAACAGGTAATCAGGGCAGGAATTAAATCCCTGTTCGATATCGGGTAGGGATTCGTATGTTGCGAGGTAATCGAAAGAAACGGTTCCGGCGACCAAAGGCAGGTGCGGGTGATCGATGGGAGTATCGGTAAGAACTCGCAACGGCTCCATGGTTGCGCGCTCTTTCAAACGTGTTTCCTCATCGGCCTCGTCTTCGCGGAGGGAAGGGAGCTCAAAGAGAGCATGCGTGTCCTTCCGCTCGCGTAGAGCGTTCGGGAGAGCCTCGCAGACCTGATTGAGCGCGCTTTGGCCATCAACCGGATTGGTTGAGGTGACGCGTACGAAGTCTCCATCGCATTGAATCGACGCGGAAGTATCAAGAACCGCAATGGTGGTGAGGTGCTGCTTCGAAGCGATATCGGCGCTATCCAACAGGACAACTCGTGTGGGGTGGCCCGAGGCCGATTGGGGGACCAATCCCTTCTCGCACAGGTACGCCAAAAGCTTGCCGCCGTCTGGGTGGTAGCGCACCTCGCGCGAGATCACGTGGGGTGTGTCTGCGTGTGTCATTGTGTTCCTATCCCTTGCCCTCGGCGGGCCAACGCAACGAAAAAGGCCCGCCACATGAGCGAGCCTTGATCATTTCCAGGTACGTCAAAGGAGGCCCGCCCTTAGGGGAGCCACCACCACATCTGTGATGCTGAAGTACCAAACATGTTTTTCATACTAATGCGGGGTGCTCGGGGGCGCCAACGGTACCAGTAAGTGAGACATACGAAGTGAGTCGGATAGGGGAATCATCAAGAGCGGTGCCCGTAGATCGCGAGAACGAGATCTACGGGCACCAGAAGAAGGGAAGAAGAAGCGGCCTGGCTCAGCGTCGTTTGACTGCAGCAAGAAGGCCATCGCCAACGGGGAGCATCGCGGGAATGAACTCCTCAGAAGATCCCAGAACCTTTGCAATCTCGCGCATCATGACGGTTTGCTCATCGCGCTGCGCGGGATCAGCAACCTGGTCATGCCAGAGAGCGTGGACAATCACGATCAGTCCGCCGGGGCGGAGGACACGGAGCGCATGATCCAAATAATCGGGGATTTCAGCGTTGGGTGCATCGATCACCATCATGTCGTAACCGCGGGCAGCCATACGGGGCAGAACATCCAGCGCGCGACCGGCAATGAGGCGGGTGCGTTGGGAGGGAATCCCAGCTGCCGTAAAGGCGCGGCGTGCGTGCTTGTGAAATTCGACCTCTTGATCGATAGTGGTCAAAACTCCATCCGGAGACATACCTTGGAGCAGCCAGAGACCAGAAACGCCGGCACCCGTACCAATCTCCAGAACCGCTTTCGCGCCGCAGGTTGCAGCCAGAAGACGAAGGGCGGCGCCAACTCCGGTTGAGACAGGATCAGCACCCAAATCGGTGGCAGCCTCGCGAGCTTGCGCAAGAAGCTCGTTTTCTTCGACGAATTCTTCTGCGAAAACCCAACTCAAGGCTTTATCTGACGCCATCTTTTCCTCCGCACTCGTGTACCTATGTCTCATAGGTTACGCACAACCCTTGTCAACTTTATGACTACGCGCCATGGTGGCGGCGATTCCTTGAATTAAATGGTTTTGTTCAGGGGAGCGACACCCAGCGGGCGTCCCGCAAGTCCGCGCGAGGCGTGAGCAAGCTTTCCAGCGAGCTCTTGGAGGACCTGCGCAGCGGGACCTTCGTGTGTTGAAACAGGATCGCCAGCGTCGCCGCCTTCGCGTAGTGAAATGTCCAGCGGAACCTGTCCCAGAAGCGGAACCGAATAGCCGAGCTGAGCGCTCAAACGATCAGATACAGACTGGCCGCCACCGTGACCGAAGATCTCCAACTTGGAGCCGTCAGGCTGGGGGAGGTAGGACATGTTCTCGATGACACCGATGACCTTTTGATCAGTCTGGGTTGCAATGGAACCGGCGCGCTCAGCGACCTCGGCCGCAGCAATCTGCGGAGTTGTCACAACAAGAATTTCAGCATTGGGCAGGAGCTGTGCGATTGAAATTGCAACATCACCGGTGCCGGGAGGCATATCGATGAGTAGAATATCAAGGTCGCCCCAGAAAACATCTGCAAGGAATTGCTGAAGTGCGCGGTGGAGCATGGGGCCACGCCAAATGACGGGCTGGCCATCGGGGACGAACATGCCAATCGAAACGACCTTGACTCCTTCGGCTCCCAAAGGCGGAATAATCATTCCGTCAATGACCTGAGGATCATGGCTCACTCCCAGCATTCGAGGAATTGAGAAACCGTAGATGTCGGCATCCATCACGCCGACCTTGAGGCCTTGGCGAGCCAATGCAGCGGCAAGGTTTGCGGTCATTGAGGACTTGCCGACGCCGCCCTTTCCTGAGGTGACGGCAATGACGCGTGTCAGAGAATCGGGGCGTGCAAACAGAATTTCGCGCTCGGGGCGACCGCCGTTGAGCTTTTCGCGAAGAGCCTTTTTCTGCTCATCGTTCATGACATCCATGGTGACCTTGACATCCGTCACGCCATCAAGGGCGCTGAGAGCCTTATTCACGTCCTCTGAGATCGTTGTGCGCAGAGGGCACCCCGCTGTCGTCAGCAAGATCGTGACCGAAACCGTTGAGCCATCGATATTGATGGCATCGACCATATTGAGATCAGTAATTGGACGACGAATTTCGGGGTCGATAACAGTCGACAGGGCATCAAGAACGTTCTGCGAGGTCAAAGTCATGGTGTTAATCCTATGACCCGGCAACGGTTTGCGCAGACTGGTTTAGCTGTCGGCGTGAAGCGGAGTAGACAGATCCGCAGAATCTTCTGCTTGGTCCGTATTTGCCTGAGCGCTGAGCTGAGCAAATCGTTCGTCACGCTCTTCAAGCTCCTCGCGCAGATCGTTGAGCATATCGCGAAGTTCCGATCGGACGAAGTCGCGTGTTGCAACATCTTGCAGTGCAATGCGAAGAGCAGCAATTTCGCGGGTCAGATACTCGGTATCGGCAAGATTGCGTTCCGCGCGCTGACGGTCTTGTTCTGCTTGAACGCGGTCACGATCATCTTGGCGGTTCTGTGCAAGAAGGATCAGGGGCGCCGAATATGAAGCCTGGGTTGAGAAGGCAAGGTTCAGCAGAATAAAGGGATAGGGATCCCAGGCGTACTGTTCTGAAACCTTGTAAAGAAGGACGTTTGCGACAATCCATGAGACGACGAAAATCGTCATGTAGAGAATGAACTTCGGCGAGCCCATGAAGCGGGCCGTGGCCTCGGCAAACTGGCCAAAACCATCGCCGGAGGAACGGCGGCGAAAAAGCTTAAACTTCCGCTCGGTGGGGGTATCAAGACGATCAGCCATCAATACTCCTTGCCATTACTCGGTCGGTCACATCATCATCCCAGTCACGCCAGTCACGTGGCAGCAGCTCGTCCAAAACGTCATCAACGGAAACGGCGCCAAGAAGGTGTCCGTCCTCATCGACAACGGGAAGAACTGTCAGGTTGTATGTCGCCAGCAGACGCGTCACAGTCGCGACGTGAGCGTCGGGGGAGAGCCTGTCGAGGTCGGTGTCCATGATGGTCCCCAGAAGTGTATTGGGGGGTTCGCGAAGTGCGCGCTGGAAATGGACAGCACCCAAGTATTGGCCCGTCGGGGTTTCCAAGGGAGGACGTGCGATGAATGCAGCTGCGGCCAAGGAAACCGGAAGATCGGAACGACGAATAGAAGCGAGCATCTGAGCCACAGTCGCATCGGGGGCCAAGATAACCGGTTCGGTGGTCATCAGGGAACCGGCTGTTGATTCCTTGTAGGCCATGAGTCGGCGAACGTCTGCAGCTTCATCGGGTTCCATCAAGGACAGCAGAGACTGTGCTGTTTCAACGGGAAGCTCAGACATGAGGTCAGCTGCATCGTCGGGCTGCATCGCGTCCAGAACGTCCGCAGCGCGCTTGGATTCCAGCTGAGAAACGATCGACACACGGTCGTCTTCACCCAGCTCTTCCAGCACGTCTGCAAGACGTGAGTCGGGGAGCTCCGTTGCGACGGCCAATTGTCGTTCTGCAGGAAGGTCGTGAAGGAAGTCTGCGAGGTCGGCAGCCTTCATGTCTTCCGTGTGTTGAATCAGTGCGGTAGCAGCTTGGTTCGAATCGGTCTTAAGCAGTGAAGAGACCTCATCGACGCGAACTGTCATGGTTGTTCCGCCGCGTTTGAAGCCCAAAGTTGTTGTGCGGACGCGCTGGACGTGCAGGGTGGAGATGATCCAGTCGCGAGGCCGGCGCTGCTGCATAGCGACGTCAAGGATCTTCACAACGCCGCTTCCGTCATTCATTGTGATTTCACGATCGAAAAGCTCAGTGATGACAAGCGTTTCAACGGGGCGCTGGTTGAAGGAGCGAATATTGAGCAGGCCGGTGGTGATGACGGAACCGGATTCAATTGCCGTCACGCGGGTGAAGGGCAGAAACACGCGTTTTCGGGGGCCGACCTCGACGACGAAGCCAATGACATTGGCGGTCGAATTCAGGCGAAATGTCACGACAACGTCGTGAATCACACCAACTTTCTCGCCCAATGGGTCAAAGACGGAGGTACCGGCAAGTTTGCCGATGTAGATTCGGCGTCCGGTTGTTCCGACGTTTATAGGTGCACTGCTCACTTGGCCAGTTTATCCCCAGAGCGAACTTCTTACCCGCCCACGCCAAGCAAGTTCTCGCTACGATGGCAGAATACGAAAGGGAAAAGTATGAGCGTACCTGTGAGCGGAACCCGGCGGACCCGTGGGGGCGGAAGCCTTCCTGACGGCACCGAAGTTGCCTCCTATGCTTCTTACGATCAGGCTTTGGCAGCTCTCGAGGTCTTGTCAAACAATGACTTTGAGGTTGAGAACGTCAGCGTGGTTGGTACCGACCTCTATTCGGTTGAGCGAATTATCGGGCGCGTGACCTGGGCTCGAGCGGTTTCCCAGGCAGTGATGAATGGTGCGCTGTGGGGTGCCATGATCGGTATCGTGCTCTCTGTCAATCAGGGAAATACGATGGTCTGGGTAGGTGCCTGCATGTTGGCGGGTGCCCTGATCACAGCCTGTCTAAGCACTGCAATGTTCTTGATCCGCCGCCGTCGAGGGGACTTTTATTCTCAGTCCCAGGTAGTCGCCGGTCGCTATGCGGTGATCATTTCGAAGGCTGCTGGTAGTGATCGCATTCGTGAAGCTTTCGATCTCCTGCAGAAGACCGAAGGTAATCAGATGCGTCCGCGTCGAGTTCGCACTGTTCGCGAAAGCACTGGTCCAACTGAGTATGGCTCGCGTCCCGATGAGAAGCCTCGTTTTGGAGTGCGTTTGTCGCAACTACCTGAAACTGACACCAGCGCTACCGGCGCGGAGCATCGCGACGACGAAAGCTCGCAAACGGATCCTCAGAACTGACGTATATACGCGCGAAGTGGCCTCGTCCCGGCTGGGACGAGGCCACTTGTGCATTCAGGCTTATGCGCGCCCTTGAGCGCTGGCAATCCACGCCTCAACATCGGCAATGGTGCGCGGGATGTCTTCCGAGATTCGGGTGACGCTGCCATCAGCGTTCACTAAAACATCATCCTCAATGCGCACACCGATTCCGCGGAATTCCTCGGGGATTGCCATGTCATCGGCGCGGAAGTACAAACCGGGTTCGATGGTGAAGCACATTCCGGGCTCCAACAGCGCATCCTGGTACATTTCGCGACGCGCCTGAGCGCAGTCGTGAACATCCAGACCCAGGTGGTGGCTTGTGCCGTGAGGCATCCAGCGGCGGTGCTGCTGACCATTGGGAGAAAGCGATTCCTCTGCACTGACGGGCAGCAGGCCCCATTCTTCAAGGCGTGCGGCAATAACCTTCATAGCGGCATCGTGCACATCGCGGAAGCGGGTTCCGGGTTGATTGGCACGCTCAAGAGCGGCCTCGCAGGCATCCAAAACTGCCTGGTACACCTTCGCCTGAGTGGGGGAGAAGGTTCCATTGACGGGCAGAGTACGGGTGATATCTGCGGTGTAGAGCGAATCAACCTCAACGCCGGCATCAACCAAAACCAGGTCGCCATCGTTAACTGGACCGTCGTTGTCGATCCAGTGCAGAGTATTCGCGTGGTTGCCCGAGGCGGCGATGGTGTCGTAGCCCAAGCCGTTTCCTTCTTCGCGGGCTACCGCACCAAAGGCGCCCTCAATGACGCGTTCGCCGCGGCGGTGACCAACGGCTCGAGGAAGTGAACGAAGGATATCTTCAAATCCAGCCTTTGTGATCTCGACTGCGCGACGCAATTCAGAGATCTCAAATTCGTCCTTGCACAGGCGGATTTCTGAGAGGCGCTCTTCTAAAGCGTCATCAGTTTCGGCCGCGTCGCCACCAAAAGGCAGGCCTGCCTGCATGCGCACCTCGTTGACCATGGCTTCCACGGCCTCGTCGACGTTGCGAACCACGCGTAAACGGACGATTCCTGCGTCCTTGGCCAGAGCATCGCGAAGGGTATCGATGTGTTCGCAACGCAGACCGGTTTCGGTTGCAACTTCCTCGAGGGAAGGGCGGGCACCCACCCAGAACTCACCGTAGCGTGAGTCAGAGTAGAACTCTTGGGAAGAACGGGAGGTGCGAGGCTTGAAATACAGCACCGCCTCGTGACCGCCTTCTGGAAGGGGTTCAAGGACAATGACCGAATCGGGTTCGCGCTCTTGCCCAAGACCGGACAGGTGAGCGAAAGCCGAGTATGCGCGGAAACGGTAGGTGCAGTCGTTTGAGCGAACTTTGTAGGTCCCTGCGGGGATAACCAGTCGTTCACCGGTGAAAGGTTCTCCGGCTGCAGTTGCGCGAGCGGGAAGGTAGTCGGCAACGGCCGATCGAGTAATACCCGGATCGGGACGTGGCCCCCAATGGGAGCCCATGAATTCTCGGAATGCATCTGAGGATGGGCGGCGCGAGCGATTATTCACGCGCTCAGCCAAAGAATCGGGTGCTTCCTCCGCGGAGGTTGTTTCAGTCGTAGTCATAGAGTCATGGTCTCACTTTCCCCGTGCGGCGTGCTACGCGGACCGTATTCTAAATACATGACGAGGATCGATCTTCATACACACAGTGCGTACTCGGACGGTACCGATACTCCCGCCGAACTCATGGAGAAAGCGCGTCAGGCGCATGTGGATGTCGTGGGGCTGACTGACCACGACACCTACGCTGGCTGGGACGAGGCCGCAGCCTGCGTTGAGCGAACTGGGGTGTCCTTAGTGCGCGGGGTCGAGTTGTCCTGCGCGCGTGAGGGGATCACTGTTCATCTTCTGGGATACCTTCCCGATCCCGCGAACGAGGCCCTGCTCGCAGTGCAGCGTCGTGCAACTGAGTCGCGTCTCACGCGTGCGCAAAAAATTGTTGAACGCCTCGCAGAGGATTACCCAATCACGTGGGAGCAGGTGCGCGCTCTTGCTCCTGAGGATGGACCGGTTGGGCGTCCGCATATTGCTGATGCCCTGGTTGAAGTAGGAGCTTTTCCTGATCGCAGTGCCGTTTTTGCGCAGACTCTGCATCCTTCTAGTAAGTATTACGTCATGCACTGGGCGCCTGACCCCGTCGATGCTGTGGAGCTGGTTCGAGCCGCCGGGGGAGTCCCTGTGTTGGCGCATCCGCGCGCGCGAGCTCGCCAAAGGCTTCTGCCCGAGGAAGTCATTGATATGATGAAAGAAGCGGGCCTGTTTGGGATTGAGCGCGATCATCGTGATCATACCGAAGAGGATCGAGCCGATGTGGAGCGGATCGCACGCCGTTTGAAGCTGGAAGTATTTGGTTCCTCCGACTATCACGGCCTAGGAAAGCCGAATCAACTTGGTGAAAACCTGACGGATCAGTCGGTGCTGAACAAACTTGAAGAGGAAGCGTTTTTAGAGGTCCTGCACCCATGAGTATCGGTTCTGTTGTGGACATTACGGTCTTGTTGACGACTTTTGCGACTTTGATCGTCATTTTGGACCCTATGGGCTTGATGCCTGTCTTCTTGGGGCTGACCTCCAAGCTGTCACGCCCTACTCAACGTAAAGCGGCTTTCCAAGCCTCGCTGGTGTCTTTCGGAGTCATCCTTGCTTTCGCTTTCCTTGGGCAGCAGATTTTGCGCGCGCTCCATATTTCAATGGAATCGTTGAAACTTTCCGGTGGCGTGCTGTTGTTCCTGGTTGCGATGGAATTGCTGACCTCCAGCGACATGGAGCAGCCCGATACCGGTGATGACGCAGTGAACGTTGCATTGGTCCCGTTGGGGATTCCGCTGCTTGCCGGCCCGGGCGCGATTGTTGCTGTGATGGTGTCGATGGCACAGGCTCACACAGTTGGTTCCATTGTTGGCGTTGTTGGTGCAGTGGTTGCAACCCACGTGGTGATTTGGCTGTCAATGCGTTTTGCTTTGGAGCTCTCACGGTTCCTGGGAACGGGTGGCATTATGTTGCTCACGAAGATTTCCGGTGTGCTTTTGGCCGCTATTGCAACAGAACTGGTCATGGGGGGCGTTTTCGACTTTATTAAGAACGCTGGAATCGTTCACTAGTCAGGTTGGCAGTCCGTCGTCTTTTTTATCTCGCCCCGCTTTGCGGGGCTACAGTAGGCTTATTCCAGTGCTACCGGTAGTGCTGAGTCAATCGCAAGGAGAGATTTTATGAGCCTGTCCCTAGAGGAACAGCTGAAGTCCCAGGTACGCGCCGTGTCCGGGCGTCCAGAACGCGTCTCGACTGAAATGGAAGCGTGGCAGGGCCTTTCGGCGGCAATCATTGATCATATTGCTGATCGCTGGCATGCAACTGAGCGCAGCTACTCAGTGGGTCGTATGGAACACTACTTCTCCGCAGAGTTCCTCATGGGACGCGCGTTGCTCAATAACCTTTCCAACCTTGGAATGGTTGACGAGGCGCGCGAGGCTTTGGCTGCACTCGGCAAGGATCTGTCCGTGGTCCTGGAAGAAGAACCCGATGCCGCTTTGGGTAATGGTGGTCTTGGTCGTCTGGCAGCGTGCTTCCTTGATTCTTGCGCGACCTTGGATCTTCCCGTTGCCGGTTATGGCATCTTGTACCGCTACGGGCTTTTCAAGCAGCTCTTCGACAATGGTTTCCAGACCGAGCACCCTGATCCGTGGATGGAAGAGGGCTACCCCTTCGTTATTCGTCGCGAAGAGGAACAGCGCATTGTTCGCTATGCGGACCTGACCGTTCGCGCGATTCCTTATGACATGCCGATTACCGGTTATGGCACCCAGAACGTCAATACCTTGCGTCTGTGGAAGGCCGAGCCCATGGAAGAGTTCGACTACGATGCGTTCAATTCGCAGCGCTTTACCGATGCGATTGTCGACCGCGAGCGCACCATGGATATCTCCCGTGTTCTTTACCCGAATGACACGACCTTTGAAGGTAAGGTTCTGCGTGTTCGCCAGCAGTACTTCTTCTGCTCTGCGTCGCTGCAGGCCATTGTTGATAACTACGTTGCTGAGCACGGTTCGGACCTGCGCGGTTTTGCAGAGTACAACGCCATCCAGCTCAATGACACTCACCCTGTTCTTGCGATTCCTGAGCTCATGCGCATCCTGATGGATGAGCATGGCCTGGGTTGGGAAGATGCGTGGGATGTTGTCTCGCGTACCTTTGCTTACACAAACCACACGGTTTTGGCTGAGGCGCTTGAGACCTGGGATATCCACATCTTTGATCGCCTCTTCCCGCGTATTTCCGAAATCGTCCGAGAGATCGACCGTCGCTTCCGCATTGACATGTCCGAGCGTGGTGTTGATGGCGCGACTATTGACTACATGGCTCCCGTCGCCGGTAACACGGTCCGCATGGCCTGGATCGCTTGCTACGCCTCGTACTCGATCAATGGTGTGGCTGCGCTGCACACTGAAATTATTAAGCGTGAGACGCTCAAAGAGTGGTACGCGATTTGGCCTGAGCGCTTCAACAATAAGACCAATGGCGTGACTCCGCGTCGTTGGCTCAAGCAGTGCAACCCGCGCTTGGCAACGCTTCTGGATGAAGTGACCGGCTCGGATCGCTGGGTGACCGACCTTGATGCGCTTTCTGAGTACACGGGTGCGGGTAACTCGGAGCTTTATTCTCGTCTGGCTCAGATTAAGCATGCGAATAAGGTTGACTTTGCTGCATGGATCAAGGAGCGCGAGGGCGTCGAGATCGACCCAGATGCAATTTACGACGTCCAGATCAAGCGTCTGCACGAGTACAAGCGTCAGCTGCTCAATGCGTTCTACGTCTTGGATCTGTACTTCCGTATGAAGGACAATCCGGCTTTGGATGTCCCCAAGCGAGTGTTCATCTTTGGTGCGAAGGCCGCTCCCGGCTACATTCGCGCGAAGGCGATTATTAAGCTGATTAACACCATTGCCGATCTGGTCAACAATGATCCGGATATCAATGGCCGCATCAAGGTTGTTTTCGTTCACAACTACAATGTTTCGCCCGCCGAGCATATCATTCCCGCCGCGGATATTTCTGAGCAGATTTCGATGGCCGGTAAGGAGGCTTCCGGCACCTCGAACATGAAGTTCATGATGAACGGTGCGCTGACCTTGGGAACCTTGGATGGTGCGAACGTTGAGATTCTCGAGGCCGTGGGTGAGGAGAACGCTTATATCTTCGGTGCGACCGATGATGAGCTTCCCGAACTGCGTCGCCACTACGATCCTCGTTGGCACTACGAGAACGTTCCTGGTCTCAAGCGCGTGATTGATGCTTTGACCGATGGCACCTTGGATGACTCCAACTCCGGTTGGTTCCATGATCTGCGTTGGTCGCTTCTGGAATCGGGATACGAGCCCGCTGACGTCTACTATGTCTTGGGAGACTTCGCTTCTTACCGTGAGACGAAGGACCGTATGGCACAGGATTACCGCGATCAGGAAGCTTGGTCGCGCAAGGCCTGGATCAATATCACGCGTTCCGGTCGTTTCTCTTCGGATCGAACCATCAGTGACTACGCTCGCGAGGTTTGGCACATCAATGCCGAACCGATTGCGTGAATGCGTAAAAAGCGGCCTTTCAAAGGCTGAATGCATGGCTTAATGCCGTAACGCCCCGTTGGGATTTCCCAACGGGGCGTTTGCTGTTGTTCGTCTTCTGAGCAAACTGTATTACTGTGTTGACACAGTTTCGATAGTGTGGCACTGTATTAGTGTATTAATACAGATAGACAGGAGGGACACATCGATGCGCATCGATGACACCCGTCCAATCTGGATCCAATTAGCTGATTCGTTTCGCGGTCGTATTACCGACGGTACGTGGAAACCTGGCGAAAAGATCCCCTCCGTGCGTGATCTCGCGATCGAGGCAGGCACCAATCCCAATACCGTTCAGCGAGCTCTGAGTGCACTTGACGAAGAAGGGTTGACGGTCCCGAAGCGGACCGCAGGACGCTTTGTTGCAACTGATGAGAGCGCTCTGCATGCTCTGCGGACGAACGACGCGCATCTCGCGGTAGATGCTTACATTCGCGCATGTCGTTCACTGGGAATCGATCTGGAAGGTGCTCAGGCTCTGATTGATCAACGTTGGGATACCACGGAGAAGTAGCCAAGGAGGAAAACTCATGACCACACAAACTGAGCGGTCGAGGTGTGCGGGGCAGGGCCTCGTTCACGTCGAGCACCTCACGAAGCGTTACCGGAAAACACCGGCTCTACGGGACTATTCGCTGTCACTGGATGCCGGGCACATCGTCGGTCTGATGGGCCCCAATGGATGCGGCAAGACCACGCTGCTCAAGATTCTCGCCGGAGTCCTCTCCGACTATGAGGGAACCGTGAGCATCGACGGGCACGCGCCCGGCGTTGCCACCAAAGAGATCGTTTCCTACCTGCCCGACGCTGACTTCCTCAACACCGACTGGACCGCGGCCGATGCCATCCGCGTCTACTCCACGTTCTTCGCTGACTTCGACGCCGACAAGGCTGCCTCGATGGTCGACTTTTTCGGACTGCCCACCGACCGCCGCCTCGAGGAGATGAGCAAGGGCATGGGGGAGAAGCTTCAAATCAGCCTCGTCATGTCCCGGCGTGCCCGCGTGTTTCTGCTCGACGAACCCATTAGTGGCGTCGACCCTGCCACGCGCGACGTGATCCTCGAGGGCATCCTGCGCGAGTTCGATCCCACGTCCCTGCTCATCATGTCCACCCACCTCATCTCCGACATCGAGCACTTCGTCGACTATGCGCTCTTCATGAAGGACGGACAGGTCCTTCTGCAAGGAGACGCCGACGACCTGCGGGCCACCCACGGCGATTCCCTCGACGCCATCTTCCGGAAGGAGTACCGCTGATGTTCACCAAGCTGCTTGCCTACGAGATCCGCTCGCGTTACCGCACGGACGCCCGCTCCTTCGGGGCGTTCATCGTTACTATTGCCGTCGCGTCGGGAATCGTCGCCGCGGGGCTGCCGGGGATCAGCGGCTCCACCGCTGTCCTCGCCTACGCCCTGTGTGCGCTCACGCCGGTCGCCTGCGCGATCGCGGCGATGGCCGACTACTGGAAGACCCTGTACGGTCAGCGCGGCTACTTCACGATGAGCCTGCCGATCTCCGGAAGGGTGATCTTCTGGGCGAAGAACACGCGCATCGCGATCGAGTGCCTCCTAGCTCTGGCTCTGGCCGTCGGTGGAATTATCGCCGTCGCTTCGGCTGCCGCGTGGAGCGACGGCATTAGCCTCGCCGAGTACACGGCCGGGCCTCGTTCCCTCGTCGCCGGAGTTCCGACCTCCACCGTCGTCATCATGATGGTGGTGCAGGTGATCCTGTCACTGTCCTGGATCGTGCAGGGCAGCGCCGTCATGTCCATCGGTGCTCAAGGGTGCTTCAACCACCTCGGATTTGGTGCCCCCATCATCGGTTTCGTCCTCGTGTACGTTGTCGACCAGGTGCTGTCCATGGTAGCTACGTTCTTCCTCCCGCTGTCTGTCACGACTGATGGACACTTCAGCACCGAGATCATGTGGACCTCGTACCGCGCGACGATGGGGACCGATGGTCAACCGAACGTCATCGGCATCGCCTCCTACATCCTTGTGCCCCTTTTTGCGCTATTCCTAGCAGTGTGGGCTTCGCGCTCGATTGAAAAGCGAACCTCCTTGCGTTAATAAGAGCTGGTCAATAAGCGGTATACGGCCCGGGACGCATTAACGTGCGTCCCGGGCGCAGCTGTATTCTTTGAGAGTTATCTGCTTGTGTGACAGGGAAACTCATGCTCTTCGCGACTTTTATTTCATCTTTCGTTCAGTTGGGAATTTCTCTGCTGATTCCAGTGATTTGGTGGGCGGTGACAACTAAACGTCGCCTGGAATTTGCGACCTGGATTGGTCTTTATGTTCCGATGTGGAAAGTCGGTCCTGTTCAGCGTGTTTCGCAGAAGCAACTGGGCATTGCCTTAGCGTGCTGGGTCGCTGTATCGCTGGCATCTCTGCGGATTGCAAGTCCGGTATGGGGTGCTCTGGCGACCTCGCGATTTATCGGCGCCGGACTTCTTGCAGTCGTCCCGATCCTTCTCTATGCCTTTATTCAGACCGGCTTGGCTGAGGAACTATTTTTCCGTGGTTTCTTAGCTAAGCGTTTATGTGCGTCCTTTGGTTTTTCCCGCGGAAACGCCATTCAAGCCATCGTGTTTGGTCTTCTTCACGTGCTGTTGTTTATCAACTATCTCCCCGTATCAAGCCTTGTTGCCATCACTGTTCTTTCTGGAATCAACGGCTGGGTTATGGGGTGGTTGAACGAACAGGCGGCCGGAGGTTCTGTGGTTCCCAGTTGGATGCTGCACTCTTTAGCAAATCTCCTGGTCGCTCTGGGGAGTGCGTTTAATCTTCTGTAGTTTTGAAGTGGACTACTCCGGGAATCCAATACCCTCAAAGGGCAGGTTTAATAAAAACGTATAAACTATGTTTTATTAGAAGCTGTTGCTCAGGCGCTTGATTCAGTCGCCGAGCCCCACGAAAGGGATCTCATGATCGAGCCTAATTCCAACCTGCCCGAATTCGAACTTCGTGATGTTTCCGCTGAAAAAGCACAGGAGCCTGCCCAGTCCGGCGGATGCGGTTGCGGTTGTGATCATGGAGCTCAACTTCCGCGCTTGGATGCACGTCCCTTCCCGCCTCGCCTGCGTCACCCCGCAATCCTAGGTGCCGTTTCTTCTTTGAACGTCGGCGAGGCCATGGAGCTGGTTGCGCCTCACGTGCCCACGCCGCTTCTCAACCAGATCGACATGACTCTTGAAGGCGATTTTTCCTACGAACTGGTTGCCGTCAGCGATGAAGGCGCGATCGTCAAGATCACTCGCGTTGGCTGATCAGGAGATATAGACTGCTCACCTTGAGAGATTGAAAAACTCTTACTACGTCTAAGTGTGTGCCCCGTACCAATCGGTACGGGGCACACACTTAGACGCTCTGGCTGTTTATGAGTGTTACTCTTCGCCACCCTTACGGCGGCGTACCCGCTTTCGTGGTGCGGGGGAGTGCTCACCTCGGCCTCGGCCCTTGGTTCCGCGGTCGGAGCGTCCCTGCTTTCCGGAATTCAACGTCTGATCTCCGTCCTTGCGGGTACGACGTCGGGTGCGGGTCCGTTCGCCAGAAGTTGAACGTTCTCCGCGTCCTCCCGAGCGGCCAGAGGAACGACCACCGCGGCCTCGGCCTCGGCCACCACGCGAGGAACCGCCCAAGTCCTCAATCTTTTCGGCGCTAAGCCCCTCGCGCGTACGCTGTGCGCGCGGAAGACGTCCTGTAACGTCCTCGGGAATATCCAAATCCGTGTACAGGTGCGGCGAGGTGTGGTAAGTCTCCAGAGGCTCTGGAACTCCCAAGCCCAGCGCCTTCGAAATCAACGACCAACGCGGGACATCGTCCCAATCGACGAAGGTCACAGCTGTACCGGAATTCCCCGCGCGACCGGTACGGCCAATGCGGTGAATGTAGACCTTCTCGTCTTCGGGGCACTGGTAGTTGATGACGTGAGTGACATCGTCAACGTCGATGCCTCGCGCGGCAACATCTGTTGCGACCAAAACATCGACCTTGCCATTGCGGAAGGCACGCAGGGCCTGCTCACGCGCCCCCTGACCGAGGTCGCCGTGAAGGGCAGCAACCGCGAAACCGCGCTCACTGAGTTCGTCGGCAACGCGCGCGGCCGCACGCTTGGTACGACAGAAAATCACAGCGCGACCGCGGCCTCGTGCCTGCAAGATGCGCGCAACGATCTCGGTCTTGTTCATGGCGTGAGCGCGGTAAATCACCTGCTGGACCGTGTTGACGGTCTGACCCTGATCGTCGGGATCCTGCGCGCGGATGTGGGTCGGCTGGCTCATGAACTTGCGAGCCAGCGTGATCACAGGTCCGGGCATGGTCGCCGAGAAAAGCATCATGTGGCGGTCCGCGGGAATGCGTGAGAGCAAGGTTTCCACGTCGGGGAGGAAACCGAGGTCAAGCATCTCGTCGGCCTCGTCAAGGACCACGTTTTCCACGCCGTTCAGGTGCAGAACGCCTTGGCGGAGCAAATCGATCAAACGCCCCGGGGTGCCGACAACGATATCTGCGCCTCGCTTGAGTGCTTCAATCTGCGGTTCAAAAGCAACGCCGCCGTAGATGTCAACAATGCGCGTTGAGAGCTTAGAAGCCGCTGCACGCAGATCATCGGCCACCTGCTTAGTGAGTTCTCGCGTCGGCAAAATGATGAGGGCTTGAGGCATGTTCGGGTTAAGAAGATCTTCGTAACCTTCTTCGTCCGGGGCAATGACATCTTCCAATACGGGGATGCCAAATCCCAGAGTCTTACCGGTACCGGTCTTGGCTTGGCCAATAATGTCGTGGCGATCCAGTGCAACGGGAAGAGTCAGTGCCTGGATTGGGAAGGGGTGGGTGATGCCTCGTTCTTCGAGCGCATCAACGATGGGGTCACTGACCCCGAAATCAGCGAAAGACTTCGTTTCGAAAGTTTCATTTCCCGAGTTCGTAATATCGGGGGTGGTTTCATCTTCTTGGGTCGAAGGGGCTTTGATTGAGCCCAAACGTACGACGCCAGCAGAGTAGTCAGACGGTGAAGTCACGATCAACCTGTTCTGGGAAAAACCCGTTGGAAATTGCAGCCGATCGCGGTTCTTCTTCAAGGGGGCGTAGGCGCCCAGGCAAAATATCTCACGTGCGATCGGTCAGCACTGTCATTTGTATTCTACGAGGTTGACGCGGATCGCTCGAGGAGGAACCCGTCACGTTTATCTGATGTAGTGTTAGTGCATGGAACGTACCTATGAACCTGTACCGGATCGCGACGCTGACGTTGTCGGTCTGATCGCGTATTCGATTTTGGCTGCAATGACGCGCTTGGCAAAGGATAGTGACCAGGCGCCGACTTTCGAGGCGAAGGTCGAGCATGCGCGTATGGCCACTCGAGTTTTTGATACCTACACCCAGGTTGAAACGTGGTGTCAGCATCGCGGTGTTGACTTAGCTGTGAAGGCTCAAGCTTTTGATGGACTCTATGACGATCTGGATGCGCGTACTCGACCGACGACCTGGTACGAGCGCACGGTCAAAACCTATGTGACCTTGGGAATCTTGGGTGGCCTGCTGCGTGAGATTGCGTCGCGTAAAAACCTTTTCGCGGGGGCAAAGTGGGATCTTGAGCAGGGGGAGTGGGAGCGTCAGAATTTGGCTCCGATTTTCGAGGCCGATGAGCAGCTTGCTGCGCGCCTGTCTTTGTGGGCGAGAAGGGTTGCTGGAGAGGTTTTGGGATTGGTGCGCTCAACCCTGTTCATGCACCCTGAGTTATCAGATTCTCCCGAAGATGCAGATGCAATTGCTCAGGCGTTGAGTGTTGAGCATGCAGAGCGTATGAAAGGAATCCACCTGCGCGGTTAGACGCAGGTGGATCAATGTCAGCTCATTCGGCTTGCTTCTAGTGAATAGCAAAGCCGACGCGGTGCGTCTGCGGGGCAGTCACGCGCACGTAGGAAATCGCCTGGGCGGGAACGAGTGTTTTCTCTCCCTTGGTGTCCGTAAGGATCAGGGGAGTCTGCTCGCGTAGGGAATTGGTGACTTGGGCGAAGAGTTCGTCTTCGCTGAGGTCCAGCTCGAGGTCGAGTTCGCGCGGGCTGGCGTTGATACCGATCGTGATGTTCACTGCGACTCCCAGATGTTGTGGATCGAATGGTCTTCTGTGTCCCCATAGTACGTGCAGACGGGGGAGCGGGCCTGCTATTTCTGCGAGGGCGTAATTGTGGAGGCAGTTGAAGCGTCGTCGCGGTTTAGTCTCTAAGTGGTTAGCATGTAGGCTTGTGTTGAAAATAGTGCGAGAAGCCGTAGCTATCGGGTTGTGTTGACGAGTTGTTTTGTGTTCTGGCGGTAAAGCTTAAAGTTGAATCTACTCGAAAGGTGAACGATGTCTTTTCCTCCTTATCCTCAGGAAATGCCCGTTGAGGGGGTTTATTCGACTGTTCCTCCTCAAGGACAATTTGGAGTAGCAACTGTAGTTAAACCCTTATCTCCCCTTGCTATCACCGCACTCGTGTTGGGAATTATTTCTCTTCTCCTGTCCTGGATTCCGATTCTTCACAATCTAATTTTCATTCTGGCCCTTATTGCTACAGTCGTGGCGATTCTTGCTGTCGTTCAGACACGCCCGGATATGACTCACCGTGGCTCCGGTATAGCAATCACCTCACTGGTGATTTCGATTCTTGCCATTGTTGTTGTTTTTGGAAGCCAAGCTATGTATCCGAAGGCTAATGGTAAGGCCTTCGGGGCACCTTTTGTATCGTCTCGAGCTTCCAAAGGTGCGGCTACCTCGGATGTTGTTCAGCTGGAGAACGGTAAAGTCACGATTGAGGTGAAGAAGGTCGAGGAGTCGGTAGATGACCAGGAAGGTGAGCCAACGGTCGCTGTGACATTAAAGATCACAAATAATGACACAAGTAGTTTGAATCCTTTTGCATACTATGTTGAGGTATCCCAAAACAAGGCTGCGCTCGATAGTGCAGTTTATTCCGATAATCTAATGCCTGAAGGATACGAGCCTTTCGCGGACTTGGAAGAGCTCCCAGCTGGTAAAAGCATGACCCTTGTGAAAGGGTATGTTCTTCGCGATGCAGCTGCTCCAGTTACGCTGATGATTGACAGCACTGTCCCTTCAACGAAGGCATTCAAAAAGGAATATTCACTTCAGTAAAGGGTTAATCTCCCACCTTGAGTAGGACTGCCAGAATGTGCCCCCGAAGCCTCCGCTTCGGGGGCACATTTTTCTCAATTTCGATGTGAAGCCAAAAGTTGGCTCCAAATGCCGGTGGCCTCTGTCAGAATCACTATATGAACAACACACCGGTGCGTATCACGGTTGGCTCTGAATTCTCAGGGCTACCGGAACTCAGCGACCATCAGCGCTTGCTGCTTAAGCAGATTACTGAAGGTGATGCTGTACTTCGCGGTGCGCCCGGAAGCGGGAAGACGACTCTTCTTCTTGCTGCTGTTGCTGAACTTGTACGCAACGACCATTCGTTTTTAGTTCTCACTCCGGATCGTTTGCGTGCCGATCAATTAATGCCTGCGGTACAAGCGCTTGCTCCCAATACAGTGCGCCCGGTTCGAACCCCCATTGGGTGGGCCTATTCAATCGTGTCGCAGTGGCGAAATACGCGTGATCAACCGCTGGGTGATGTTGAGCTCCTGACGGGCGCAAACATGGATCGCATGGTCTCTCAACTGTTAGAAGAAACTGCGATTCAGTGGCCCGAAGAGCTTTCAGACACCATCCGTTCACTTCCGGCATTTCGGATGGAACTACGTGATCTCATTGATACTGCTGCAGAGTTTGGGACCAGCGCTGAGCATCTCGAGCAGCTCGGTCTCATCCGTGGAATGAAGCAGTGGGTGAGTCTTGCACCCCTGCTCAGGAAATGGAACGACCTTCCGCAGCTGGGGGTGGAGTTCCGAGGAACCATGTTGGCGCACGGGGCTGGATTGGGAAGGCAAGCTGCCCAGCTCCTTGCCCAATGGGATGATCGTGCGCAGTCCGCCGGAGTGCGGATTTTTGCCCAGATTCCACAGTATCTTCTGATCGATGACCTACAGGACTGCACCCCCTCGCTGCTGAAGCTACTTCATGTCGCGCATCAATTGGGAAGTCGTATCATTGCTTTCTCGAATCCGGATCTCTCAGTAACCTCATACAAGCGTGGTTATGCCCATATGGATCTCGATCTGGCCAGAATCCTCGATATCCAAATTGAAGATTGCGGGGCTGGCTACGTCGGTACTCCTCAGCTTCATGCGTTGACCCTTTCGCTTGCCTCACGCATTACACAAAGCGGACCCGCCGGAAGAAGAAATGCCCCATTTGCTGGTGACTCTGAAAGACGACTCGGTGAGCAAGGGATATTCATCCACAACTGTGCCAGCCTTGCACAGATGGGGGCAGCTCTGGGATATCAGCTGCGCTCCCATTATCTGCGTGACAACATTCCTTGGTCTCAGCAGGTAGTGATTGTTCGCTCGCAATCTCTCATTCAGCAGGCCAGAAGGGCTCTGAAACGTAGCAAAATTCCCCTGGCTGGAGGGCAACAAGCCTTCAATTTTGCCTCCAATTCAATGACCAGTGCGTTGCTGAAAACCTTAATTCCGAATGACGACAATGGCGTGGGAGTGATCGATCGCTGGCTACGTTCAGATCTGATCTCGATCGATGCTCTGCATGTGAGTTCGCTCCTTCACAACTATGTGTGGGCGCATAGCGATCAGAAGCTGGCACAGGGGCGCGTTCAGCACCTCAGTACAGATACGATCTCTCGCATTCTTCAGGACCCTTCTCTTGTCTCACAGAACGTGGAAAAGGAACTGCGCAAGCTTCTTAAGGCCTCGACGCTATGGAAAGAAGTAGAAACCCTCAGCCCTCAAAAAGCGCTCTGGGAAGCATGGGCGACGGCAGATGTAGCGGAGGAACTGAGCAAACGGGCATTAGCGCACGACTCGGATTCAGATTATTTTGATGATGTCTTAGATTCGGTGATTGCGCTGTTTAGAGTCGCGGATATCTGGCAACAAAGAAATCCGCAGAGAACCGCCGCAGAGTTTGCGCGTGAGCTCCTCGAATCCGATGTAGTGACCGACACCATCGCTGCAACCGCATATCGCCACGAAGGGATCCAGGTTCTCACCCCAGAACAGGCGATTGGGCGGCATTGGGACGTCGTTGCAATTTATGGGCTTCAGGATGGCAGCTGGCCCGATCTTCGGCTTCGACAGCGTCTGCTGCGCGCCGATCTTCTTGGGGAGATCACGCGTAGTACGGACCCTGCACAAGAGGTCATTGATGACCCTCGAATCCAACGTCGGGCAGTTTTAGACGATGAACTTCGGCGCCTTCTTGCTGCCGTTTCACGAACGAATCTGGCACTGCACATCGGAGTTGTTTCCAATGAAGATCAAGCACCATCGCAATTTGTTGAACTCGTTGCACAAGGAGCGGGGATCGAGATCCCCGAAGACGGTTTTCCCATTGAAGACGTCCCACCCGCGTTAGACCTTTCTGGTCATATCTCCAGACTGAGGTATCTTGCCGCGCAGGAGAATGGCTCCCAAACACCCGAGCTTGCTACCCGTCTGCTTGCAATTCTTGCCAGATGCGGAGTCGCCAGCGCAATTCCCAGCAATTGGATTGGAGCCGGAGGGATCAGCTCCGATAGCCCGATCTATGACCAACAGCGTGTCGCCGTGAGCCCCTCCAGTTTTGATAGCGCACGTCAATGTATTCTTCGCTGGTTCTTTGCTTCCAATAGCGGCACGTCGATGCCGACGCAGAGTGCAGCAGATGGAACGTTAATCCACAGCCTGGCCGAGCGCTTCCCATGCGGGCCTCGCAGTGCTGTTATGGATGCACTCGAAGAAGAGATTCGCGCAATGGGTGTGGATGAAGGACAAGCCGCAAGCAAAATCCACATGGACCACCTTCGAGAGATGGCATCTGCACTCGGCGAATATCTTGAGCAATCTAGTCAAATGGGGAACTGTGCAGATCCGAACGGAAATGTTCAAGTTGAAGTGCCATTCGATGTTCCAATCTCTTCAGTTCACATCCGCGGAAGAATTGACCGAATGGAATTGGAAGGCCAAGGCGTTCGGATTATTGACTTCAAGACCGGGAAGAAGGGAAATAAAACCGGTGCGAAAAAGGACCCGGACCACCCGCAGCTCGCTCTCTATCAACTCGCAGTCGAACAACTGGGTTATGAAGTTTTAGGAGCAGAGCTCAAATATCTTGGTTACGGTGATGTCCGGACCATCTCGCAAGACCCCTTAGACCCGGAAACAAGGGCGGATTGGATCAGCCAGCTTGATGAGATCGGGCAGAAAATGAAAGGCCCATCTTTTATTGCGACGCCCTCTGATGAAGCATGCCAATACTGCGAGTTCGCCCGTTCCTGCCCAGCTCGTGAGCAAGGAAAGAGGAGTGTGGAATGAGCATCGATAGTACACAGCTCAGTGTTGATGAAATTCTGCGTTTGGCCACCCCTAGAAGTCGCCAGTATTTCCCCCCAACGGATGAGCAGCGTGCCGTAATTGAAGCACCTCTTGAGCCCCTGCTTGTCGTTGCGGGAGCGGGCGCAGGGAAGACAACTACCATGTCACAGCGTGTGCTCTACATGGTTGCCCATCATGGAATCGAGCCGGAGCGAATTCTTGGCTTGACCTTTACACGAAAAGCAGCGGGGGAGCTGGGCCTCAAAATACGACAAGACCTCGGGGTCTTGGCATCAAATCTTGGCCGTAGCTTCCAGGGCGATCCAACGGCATTGACCTATAACTCTTTCGCCGCTCGAATCCTTGGCGAGTACGGCGCAACAATTGGGGTAGATCCCGATTCGCGCTTGATTGGACAGGCGCAGCAGGTTCAGATTCTTACCGAGATCGTCCAAAACTGGAGGGGAGAATATCCCGAAGAAGATGGACGATACAAACCGACATCATCAATTGTTGCCGCGGTACTTGCATTAAGCGGTCATATCGCGGAACAAAATATGACTCTTGAGCAGGGAACAAAAGCCCTCCGTGCATTTAGCGAAGAGCTGGAAGAAATCGCTCAATCTGCAGGAAAAGATCCAACTGGTTCCCTCAAATCCATGATTACCGTCAATGCCAATAGGATTTTGCTCCTTGATATGGCACGGGTATTCGAAGACTACAAACGCAGTCACGGTCTGATTGATTTTTCAGATCAGCTTCTTCTTGCAACACGAATCGTTACGGAGAATGCTGCAGTTGTCCGTCAGGTGCGCTCCGACTATCAAGCTGTCCTTCTCGACGAATTCCAAGATACATCGGTCATCCAGATGGCCTTCCTCTCCACTCTATTTGCAGATCATCCAACGACCGCAGTCGGTGATCCCAGCCAAGCAATTTACGGTTGGAGAGGTGCTTCGGCATCCGCGCTCAGTAACTTCTTGACCGCATTTTCAAGCCGGCATGAGGCAAACCAACTCACCCTATCTACCGCGTGGAGAAACGACCACGCGATCCTTCAGGCAGCAAATGCGGTTGCTCGTCCGCTGCGAGGCCTTCCCAGAATCGGGCAAGAAAACGGCTCAGGAAGCACCTCCATTAAGGTTCCCCAGGTCAAACCTCCAGTTCTTGGGCCAAGGCCTCAAGCAGGAGAAGGGAAAGTCAGCGCAAGCTATCCGCTGACCTACCAGGAAGAACTTGAGCATGTCGTCGAATTTATCCGACAGCATCGCATCCAAGACGAAAAAGGGAAGTGGAACACCTGCGCTGTGTTGTGTCGTAGGCGTGCAGATTTTCCTGCGATTGAACGTGCACTCAAAGACGCAAATATCCCGGTTCAAGTTGTCGGTTTAGGAGGCCTCTTAGACCAGCCCTCGGTCAGTGATGTTCGAGCCGCCCTTGAGCTCGCTTCAGATCCGACGAATGCCCCAGCCCTTATGCGCCTTGTCACCGCGATGGATATTGGCGCGGCGGACCTTCTGGTTCTTCACCAATATGCAAAATACCGGGCTCGGCAGGGAAGGCAGGCTGAAGAGGAACATCCGGATGTTTTCCTTATGGATGCCATCGATCAGCTTCCGCCTGTGGGATGGCATGCGCCTTCAGGAGGCCCGTCATTTACCGTCGTCGCACATGAACGGCTTTCGCTTCTTGCACGCCGACTTGAAATTATTCGTCAAGGAACCGGTAGGCCACTTGATGAACAAATCGAGCGTGCAATGTCCGTCCTTGGGCTCAGAGAAGCCATCATGTCCGACCCCCTGGGTGACGGGGGAATGGAAATGCTCGATGCATTCGTTGATATCGCGGCTGACTACGAAGCGCAGGTCGCAGGGGCTGATCTCTCCGGATTCCTGACATGGCTGGCGGTCGCAGAGGAAGAAGAAAAAGGACTCCCAATCCCTACCAGCGCCACTCGGGCCGATGCCGTCCAATTGCTGACGATTCACTCTGCAAAGGGTTTGGAATGGGATTCGGTCGTGGTCTTTGGCCTACAAGATTCGCGCTTCCCTAACCACAGTGCCTCTCCAAGAGACTGGAAGCAGGATCCTCCGGGGGCAAAAGAATGGTTTAACTCGCTTTCAGAGTTGCCCTACCCCGTGCGCAGAGATTATTCGGATCTTCCCCAGATCGTCCCTGAAGAGTACGGGCAAACCGGAATAGCAGAATATTTTGATCTGCTCGCATCTGAAGCAACAAGTTCGCGGACCACAGCGATGAGCATCTTCAACAACCATATGCAGGGAAAGTCCGGCAAGGAAACAAATAAAGAGAGCATCCACTATCGCCAAGGAATTCACCACGAATGCGAAGAACGGCGTTTGGCTTATGTCGCATGGACTCGAGCGCGACACGATCTACTCCTGTGTGGTTCTTGGTTTGACTCAGGAAGCCTGAAACCGCGCGATCCATCCCGCTATCTCATGGAAACAGTGAACGCACTCGATCTAGACGCTCAACAGGTCGCCGCGCGACCTGACGAAGACTGGGAATCTGAACAGCTTATCGAGGTCGATACTCGACTGCGACAGTATCCAATCCTTCCAGGACGTTCACGCCAGCTGGTCATTGAAAGCGCTGCACGCGTTCAAGCACTCATAGATCAGAGTGAAGGTGACCCAGATGTCTTGGATGCCAGCGACAATCCCTTGGTTCACGACACCCAGCTACTGCTTGAAGAACGAGAAAAGACTCTTCATTCGGCGCTTGATATTCGCATTGATCGCGTTCGTGCCACCGGGATCTCAGACTTGATTGGGAAGGCAGATACGTGGATTAACAATATCCGTAGGCCTTTGCCCGTTGAACCCCAATCAAGTTCCGTGCTCGGCACGATCTTCCACAAATGGGTTGAAAAAGAACTTCACCTCAGTACCGGTGAACTGTGGGATGAACCCGTGGAAGGCAGCGAAGCACTGGAAGCTTCTGATCAACAATTGCTTGCTCAGATGCAAGAAAACTTCCATTTGCTAGACCTAGAACAGCTTGAACCCATTGCGATCGAAGAGCCCTTTGCGCTTACCCTCGCGGGAATATCTATTCAAGGAAGAATCGACGCGGTATTTAAAGATGCCAACGGCACATACATCGTCATTGACTGGAAGACATCGCACCTTCCTGGGAAGAACACGCCGCTTTCGACGTGGGAATACTACGCGCGTCAGCTTCAGCTCTACCGCATCGCCTGGGCGCAGCGCGAAGGTCTCTCTCCCAGTGAAGTGCAAGCGCGAGTGTGTTTCCTCAGGGGTCCTATTAGCTACAGCATCGAAGACATCGTGACTCAAACCGGTGCGCCCGTCGATCAGCTTGAATCCCAGCTCACCCATGCACTCACCGAACTCCAGAAGAAAAATCCCAGCTAGCACTGACAACAGTGAAGGGAGGAACGATTGCCGCCGAAAGCGTCTGCCCGGCTTCGCTAAGTACCGCGCAGAAAAGAAGAAATCTGAGAAATAATGCGAAGCCTGATCTACTCGTGAGTAGGCAGGATCGCACTCATATCGATGTGCTCAGTGGGCGCTTCGGCCGCTTGCTCAGAGCCACCCTTAGCATCAGCTTGTGACGTATGGGCACTCAGCCTGATCGGACCGGAGTGAGGACGAGCATGACCTTCGCCCTTGCCGGTGGAGGCAGTGCTTCGAGCTGCGTCGGTAGCGAGCGGGCTGGCGGGAGCCGACTCAGATGTCCGAAGGCTTGTGTCCTCGCTCTGTGAAGAAGACTCTTCTTCTGAAGTCGAAGAATCGCTTGCAGTCTTCGCAGGCTCTTCCATGCGCTTGGGAGCACTCTCTCCAATACTTGCCGAGAGCTCAGCCAACATGGCTCGGGCCTCGTCGACAATATCGGAATCTCCACTGTGTAGTCCGTGAACCAACCAACGCACCACGGCCAATTCAGAAAGAAGCTCAGCGCGCGCCAGAAGGTGCAGGTCTTTCTCGGAACGAGTCTGCTGGTAGGCCTCGTGGAAGCGCTCTAAAAACTCATCCGAAGCACGCGCAAATACCCATGCAATATCGACGGCAGGGTCGCCAACGTGTGCGGATGAAAAACCTGTCAGTGCGCAGACCCGACCGTGGTCGATGTGAATTGAAGTTTCGGAAAGATCGCCGTGAATGGGGGAGGGGAGGAAACGCCACAAAGACAAATTCTCCAGCGACTCTTCCCAGCGATCCCACAAGTTTGCGGGAATGACGACTTCCTGCGCGGCCTCGTCCAAAACCGCTTGGTGACGGTCACGGCACTCGATTGCCGAATAAGCCGGAAGATTGACGCCGGTATAGATCAGCTCGGGAAGATTGTGTAGTGCGGCCAATGCATTTCCCAAAGATGCAGGAAGCAGGTGTGGGTCGTCGAAATCCGAGGTTTCCATGACGTGTCCACCCAGATCGCGATGGACCATGACTCGATCACCCTCTGGGGTGCGGGTGAAACCAGCGGGACGCGGAACCTCAAAGGGGATCTTCGAGAAATCGTGAGCCTTCCCCAAACGCTCCAGAACCGCGTTCTGCGCTTCCATGTCCAGTCCGCCAACAGTGTCGTGTGGGCAGACAACCATCCAGCGGTCACCTGAAGTGTCAATGAGTCCGGTGACTGAAAGGACCTCATCGCTGAACTGCGGGGGACGCAGTCCGGCTACTTCGAGCCGCGGAACCGCAACTGTTGCAAGGGCAGCAAGTTCATAGGGAGTCTTAGATCGAGTCACGTTTAGACCTTAATGTGCTGGGAGAAAACAGCGGGGCAGGCGCATCGAGAGAAGGCAAAATTGTCGCCATGTACACCGAATATGTGAGCGTTTGCGGTGAGTTTTGCGTGCCTGTGATCAGAGCGCATGCAATGCGGAGTCCATATGTTGGAAAAGAAAAGGTAAATAAACCGGAATGTGCCATGATCAAGACATGAGTGAAAAGTTCGATACATCTCAGCTTCCCCGCGAGCTCGCATCGGTCTTCGATGAACTGGTAGCGCGCGACCCCCACCAAGGTGAGTTCCACCAGGCAGTCTTCGAGGTTCTCTCGACACTGACTCCTCTGGTTGAGCGTAAGCCCGAATATCAGGATCTGGCGATTTTTGAGCGAATTGTCGAGCCTGAACGCCAACTCATGTTCCGTGTTCCCTGGAGTGATGATCAGGGGCACATTCATGTGAATCGTGGCTTCCGCGTTCAATTCAATTCCGCGCTCGGCCCCTACAAGGGTGGCCTGCGTTTCCATCCCTCGGTGAACTTGTCGATCATCAAGTTCCTTGGATTTGAACAGATTTTCAAGAACTCTCTGACCGGCCTGCCCATGGGAGGTGCGAAGGGCGGTGCAAACTTCAACCCCAAGGGTAAGTCTGACGCCGAAATCATGCGTTTTTGCCAGTCATTCATGACTGAGCTTCAGCGTCATATTGGTCCCAACGTCGATGTTCCTGCCGGTGATATTGGTGTGGGTGGCCGCGAAATCGGTTATCTTTTCGGACAGTACCGTCGCATTCGCAATAGCTTTGATGCCGGTGTTCTCACGGGTAAGGGCCTGACCTGGGGCGGCTCCTTTGCTCGTACCGAGGCCACCGGTTATGGCTTGGTCTACTTTGCGCAGGAAATGCTTCGTGCTCGTGGTGATTCTTTCGAAGGCAAGCGCGTTGTTGTTTCCGGTTCAGGAAATGTGGCAATTTACGCGACCGAGAAGGCTCAGCAGCTGGGCGCGAAGGTCGTTGCAGTGTCCGATTCTTCCGGTTTTGTTATTGATGAAGAGGGAATCGATGTCGATCTGCTGAAGGATGTCAAGGAAGTTCGTCGCGGTCGCGTCAGCGACTATGCCGCCGAGCGTCCCAGCGCGCACTTCTTCTCAGAAGGCTCGATTTGGGAGGTTCCCTGTGACGTTGCTCTTCCGTGCGCTACCCAGAACGAGCTCGGTCTTGAAGGTGTTGAGGCCCTGATTCATAACGGCGTGCAGATGGTTGCGGAAGGCGCGAACATGCCCACCACTCCCGAGGCCATTGATGAGCTGCGCCGCGCCGGTGTCCTTTACGCACCCGGTAAGGCTTCGAATGCCGGTGGTGTGGCTACCTCGGGACTCGAGATGCAGCAGAACTCGGGTCGCACCCAGTGGCCCTTCGAAGAGACCGACGCAAAGCTTCACCAAATCATGGTTGGCATTCACGAGAACTGCCTTGCAACCGCTGACGAATACGGTGTTCCCGGCGATTACGTTGCAGGTGCAAACCTCGCCGGCTTCATCAAAGTTGCCGATGCGATGGTTGCTCAGGGCCTGATCTAATTCGAAGACTCGCAGCAGGGGGTCCTTCACGTCAATGGCGTGAAGGACCCCCTTTTAGATACATCATTCGCCTTTCGTGACCGGGTGGGGATATCGTTGAGAGTGCAATGGAAAGGTGAGCAGGACAATGCAATTAGTTGCCATAGTTGCTATCGCAGTCTCGTGGCTCCTTGCCGCTCTTGCGGTTGTCTTTGCTCTTCGGATGCGTCGCGACATTCAGCGCCTGCGTGCAGAAAAAGAACAACTACGCAAACTTCACCAGGACTACATGGCCGGCCCAGCGGTTCTCTCCCATGAATTACGCACTCCATTAACTGTTGTCAGGGGAGCGGCAGAACTTCTTGCTGATGGCTCGGCTGGACCTATGAATGATGTGCAAATGAAGTTTGCGAAGACCATTGCCGAAAATGCGCACCAGGTTGTCGAAATGGCCGATGATCTTCTGGCCGAAGTACGCCTGGAATCCGATTTATTCAATCTTCGTCTTCAACGCGTTGAAATGCGCGAACTAGTGCGTCGGCATGTCGCGCAGATGCGTCGTTTCCATTCCTCGCCTATCCGTTTGGAAAACCATGGCGCCCCCATCTATATGTCATTGGATCCGCGCTTGATGGGGCAGGCGATCGCCAATGTTATTAATAATGCAGCCCGTCATGCGGGCGATGATGTTTCGATCGTCGTTACAGTACAAGCTTTTGATGAAGACGTCACCATTTCTATCGTTGATGACGGTCGCGGAATGACACAGGAAGAAAAAGAGCGTCTTTTCATCCCATTCGATACCGGAGGATCGCTACGACCTGGAACGGGCTTAGGGATGATGCTGACGCAAAAGATTTTGAAACTTCACGGTGGCACGATCTTGGTTGATACGGTTTCTTCTAAAGGAACAACTTTCTATCTGACTATTCCGCGTACCATACGAAGTGGCGATCAATCACTCCTGCCTGAGGAGGCCAGGTGAGCGCGAAGGCTTTAGTTGTTGATGATGAGCCCCAGATCCTCATGATTATCAAATTTGCCCTTGAAACCGCGGGAATAACTGTAGAAACTGCAAGCGATGGGGCGAAGGCTTGGGAAAAATTTGCTACTCGCTACTACGACCTGGTCATTCTTGACCTGATGATTCCCGTGATCTCAGGGATTTCGCTTGCTCAAAGAATTCGAGCGATGAGTGATGTTCCGATCATCATGATTACGGCGCTTTCTGAAGAATCCGACCGCATTAAGGGACTTGAAAGCGGTGCGGATGACTACATTACGAAACCTTTTAGCCCAAAGGAAATGACTCTTCGCGCTCAAGCTCTTTTGCGCCGAAGTAAGAAGGACCCCAACGATGTTGTGTCCAATGGTCCTTTGCGTATCGATCGACGTGACCGGAAAGTCTACGTCGACGGTGTGCCGGTTGAGTTGTCCTCGACAGAACGACGCTTCTTGGATTTCCTTGCTTCGCATATTGGGGCGCCTGTGAGCTACCGCGAGCTTCTCAACTCTGTTTGGGAAACGCAGGATAGCTCTGGCGGTAAAGACATGATCAAGATGACCGCTTATCGTTTGCGAGGCGCTCTTGGGGATCGTGGGGGAGAGCTGATCCAATCGGTTCGCTCGGTTGGGTACACGATGCCGGATCTTCGGTAACAGATCAGTTACCGCTCGTTACTAAGGGTGCTCTTTTCGTGTTCTGTTTCACGTAAGAATGAAACCAAGAGTGCACGAGCATAGTGACAGCCCCGTGCAAACCCTCGATTCAAAGGAGAATCCGATGAAAAAGAGCTTCATCTCCCTTGCAGCATTCAGCGCGGCGGGTGCACTAGCACTTTCCGGATGTGTTGTGAATGACTCAGCATCCTCAGGTAGCAGCGAAAGCGGATCTTCGGATTCCATTACCGTTGCTTGCGGCGCAATGGAAGACCTCTGCCAGAAGTGGACAGAGACCTTCTCTCAGCAGACCGGAATTAAGGCAACCTACGTTCGCCTTTCCTCCGGTGAGACCGTCGCTCGTCTGGACTCCGCGAAGGACAACCCAGAGTTTGATGTCTGGCATGGTGGCCCGGTTGACGGCTATGGTGCAGCTGCAGGTAAGGGCCTGATCGAGGCCTACGATTCGCCTACCGCTAAGGAAATCCCGGATAAGTACAAGGACCCGAAGCACTACTGGACCGGTGTCTACGTCGGTGTTCTGGGATTCTGCTCGAACCAGAAGGTCCTTGAAGAGAAGGGCCTCCAGGTTCCTCAGTCCTGGAATGACCTTCTCAAGCCCGAACTCAAGGGCCAGGTTTCTACGGCACACCCCTCGACCTCGGGAACTGCATTCACGACACTGTGGACCCAGGTCGTTCTTGGCGGTAGCGAGAATGCCGGTATCGACTACATGAAGAAGATGCACGCAAATGTCCTGCAGTACACCAAGTCCGGTACTGCCCCCGGTCAGATCGCAGGACGCGGCGAGGTTGCAGTGGGCCTGGTCTTCTCTCACGACTGCGTGAAGTACCGCGATGAGGGCATGAAGGACCTCGTTGTTTCCTTCCCCAAGGAAGGTACCGGTTACGAGATCGGCGGCGTCGCTTTGGTGAAGAACTCGAAGCACTCCGAGGCCGCCAAGAAGTACATCGACTGGGCAATCTCCGCTGATGCTCAGAACCTTGGCCAGACCGTTGGATCGAACCAGATTCTGACCAACCCGAATGCCAAGACCAACGACAAGATGGCCAAGCTCGATGAGATCAAGCTGATCGATTACGACTTCGCTGCAGCAGCGGCCGCAAAGCCCGAGCTGACCAAGCGTTTCGATGAAGAGGTTGCCGCAAAGCCGCGCGAGTAGTGGCGCATAGGGAGGGGATGGTTCTTTCCATGTCCCTGTTCCATCCCCTCCCTCTTTCTTCGCATGTCCGCTGAACGACGTGCACATCAACAGGGACTTTTCCGCGTTACGCGGGTACTTGGAGAGATCGGATAGCCAATGTCAGTGGAGACAGTTGCGCCACCACGCACCCAAGGGGCGCAAACCCCGCAGGCGCAAGCCGTGGCCTCGGGAAAGAAAAAACGAACGAAGGTGCGTCGCGACCCTGTGACGGTTGCGATCGTCGCAATCATTACGGCAGTTCTCTTCCTTCTGGTCTTGCTGCCGCTGGTCACGATCCTAGCGCGAGCCTTCTCAACTGATGGCCTGAAGGTTTTGACCTCCTTCGCCAGCTCGACAACGAACCGAACGATTGCACTGAACACGATCGTTTTGGGCCTGGTTGTTGGCTTGATCGGCACTCTTGCTGGTTTCTTCTTCGCCTACGTGCAAGCGCGAGTCGATATCCCGGGTAAGAAGATCCTCCACCTGATCTGCATGATCCCGATCGTCTCGCCGCCTTTCGCTGTGGCAACATCGGTTATCACCCTGTTTGGTCGTAACGGCTTGATTTCGACGCAGGTTCTGGGACAGCAGTGGAATATTTATGGCCTCTCAGGTCTGACCCTGGTTTTATCTCTTTCCTTCTTCCCCGTCGCATACATGAATATGCTCGGAATGCTCAAGAAC
Source organism: Actinomyces sp. oral taxon 181 (assembly GCF_018370895.1). Lineage (NCBI taxonomy): Bacteria > Bacillati > Actinomycetota > Actinomycetes > Actinomycetales > Actinomycetaceae > Actinomyces > Actinomyces sp. oral taxon 181. Next base: position 17,917 of record NZ_JAGYZL010000009.1, on the reverse strand, counting down.
CTTGACCCGGCGATGGAAGAGGCCGCCGCTTCCTTGGGTGCGTCATCGTGGACAATTTTCCGTACCGTCACGCTTCCGATGCTCGTCCCCGGTTTTGCCGCTTCCTTCCTTCTTCTTTTCGTCGAGGCCATTGCTGACCTGGCGAACCCGCTGGTTATCGGCGGTGACTTCACCGTTCTGGCCTCGCGCGCGTACATCGCTGTTAACGGCGAATACAACACGGCTGCGGGCTCGGCATACTCATTGATCCTTCTCGTTCCTGCGCTACTTGTCTTCCTTCTACAGCGCTACTGGTCAGGACGCTCCTCAACGGTTACCGTGACGGGTAAGCCGACCGGCAAGGTTCGTATGGTTCGCTCAATGAAGGCGCGCATCCCACTGGGAATTGCAACCTTGCTGCTGGCAGCTTTTGTTGTCACTATCTACGCAACGGTTATTGTCGGAGCATTCGTCTCGATCTTGGGTGTGGACAACACCTTCACTCTGAAGAACTTCAAGTACGTGCTCTCGGGCATCGGCAATGATGCAATCATCGACACGACCATCTTGGCTCTGATCGCAACTCCCATCGCTGGTGTCTTGGGCATGGTTGTTGCATGGCTGGTAGTCGTGCGTCTCAAGGCCTCGGCCGGCTTCATGGACTTCCTGGGCATGCTCGGCCTGTCTGTTCCCGGTACGGTTCTGGGTATTGGTTACCTCATCACCTATAACAAGCCGATCATTGTCGGCGGAAAACTGATGCTCATGCCCGCGCTCGCGGGTGGTTCCGCGGTCTTTGGTGGTGCCCTGGCGATCATTATGGTTTACGTTGCGCGTTCGATGCCCTCGGGCCAGCGTTCCGGTATTGCTTCTCTCCACCAGGTCGACCATTCGATTGACGAGGCCTCGACCTCCTTGGGTGCATCGGGCTTGCATACCTTTATGAAGGTGACGCTTCCTCTGATTCGTCCGGCATTTATCGCTGGCTTGACCTACGCATTCGCGCGATCCATGACGACGCTGTCGCCGATCATTTTCATCACGACTCCTAAGACGAAGATCATGACCTCTCAGATTCTTGCTGAGGTTGATGCGGGCCGTTTCGGTAACGCTTTTGCCTTCTGCACGATCTTGATTGTCATCGTGATGGCTGTTATCGGCCTAACAAATGTTCTTGTTCGAGATAAATCTGTCACCGCCACCAATGGCGCGGGCATGTAATTGTTGACAAAGGAAAGACCCATGTCGAATACGAATGACACAAATGCTCCCGGCCGCCTGTCCCTGGTGGAGCTGACCAAGACCTTCTCGAACACCGCTTCCGAGGTCACCGCGGTTGATCACATCAACCTGGATATTCACCCCGGTGAATTCATCACCCTTCTGGGACCCTCGGGCTGTGGCAAGACCACGACCCTGCGTATGATCGCGGGCTTCGAAGATGCGACTTCGGGCCAGGTCATGCTCGATGGCGAAAACATGGTGGTTATTCCGCCGAACAAGCGTCCCATGTCCATGGTGTTCCAGTCCTACGCATTGTTCCCGCACCTGAGTGTGCGTGAGAACGTAGCGTACGGCCTTCATCTGCGTAAGAAGAGCGCAGCGGAAATTAAGGAAGAGGTTGATATCGCACTTGCGGCAATGAACCTGACCGCGATGGCGGATCGCGCTCCTTCCCAACTTTCCGGTGGCCAGCAGCAGCGTGTTGCATTGGCCCGAGCGATGGTCGTTCGTCCGAAGGTTCTGCTCTTCGATGAGCCTTTGTCGAACTTGGATGCAAAGCTGCGTGTGAAGATGCGCGTGGAGATCCGTCGGATGCAAAAGCGTCTGGGGATTTCCTCCGTGTACGTGACGCATGATCAGTCCGAAGCAATGGCAATGTCCGACCGCATTGTCGTAATGAATGCAGGACGAATCGAACAGGTGGATACCCCCGAGGAAATCTACCTGCACCCGGCCAGCGTTTTTGTTGCTGACTTTGTTGGCCGCGCAAACTTTGTTCCCGCAAAGGCCAGTGAGGTCGGCGAGGACGGCAAGGTTCAGATTGAGGCTCTGGGCCAGCAGCTCAATGTCCACGCATCAGAGAGTGCAAAGGAAGCCATTCGTTCGGGCGATGACTTGGTTGTTCTGGTTCGTCCTGAATCCATGCGTATCGCTGCAACCGATGAAAAGCCTGCGACACTGACCGGTTCGCTGGGTCAAGTTGTTACCTCGATCTTCTACGGCGAAACCGTTGAATACGAGATCGAAACCGAGTTTGGCTCGCTGGTGTGTGTGGTCTCTGACCCGCGTGCAGAGGACCTTCTTGAAGAAGGTCAGTATGTGCGCCTCGGTATCGAGGCCGAGAAGGCGTGGCTCTTGCCTTCTGGCCAGCTGGCCTCCTGAAATGCTGGGCGCAATCGCCTGAATGCAGGCGGATACGTTATACAGGCGCAAAATACAGTGAAATAACGGCACGGCCGGGGCCGGGTGAGGGGAGTGATTGTCCCTCACCCGGCCCCGGCCTCGTCAATAATTAGATGAATCGGCTACCCTTTAGACGTGGCCATTGAGTTTTCTGAAGAAATCCAGTCCTTGCGTACGACGATGGAAAATATTTCCGCCGTTGTACAGCCCGAGCGTCTTCGCGCTCAAATCGCGGAGCTGTCGCAGAAGGCAGCTGCTCCTGACCTGTGGGATGACCCCGCGCATGCACAGGAAGTGACTTCACAGCTCTCGCACCGCCAGAGCGAGCTCGATCGTGTTCTGGCAATGGAAGAGCGCATTGACGATCTCGAGGCGATTGTTGACATGGCCCGTGAGACCGCTGAGAGCGATCCTGCGGACGCGGAAGATATTTTTGCCGAGGCCGAATCTGACCTTGCCTCATTGAAGGACGACATGTCCGCTCTTGAGATCCGCACTCTTCTTGACGGTGAATACGACGAGCGCAACGCGGTCATTACAATCCGAAGCGGCGCTGGCGGCGTGGATGCTGCAGATTTCGCTGAGATCCTGCTGCGCATGTACTTGCGCTGGGCAGAGCGCCACGGGTATCCGACGAAGGTTATGGATACTTCCTATGCAGAAGAAGCTGGCTTAAAGTCTGCAACCTTTGAGGTCCAAGCTCCTTACGCCTATGGCACTCTTTCGGTCGAGGCCGGCACCCACCGCCTCGTGCGAATCAGCCCCTTCGATAACCAGGGGCGTCGTCAGACTTCTTTCGCTGCTGTTGAGGTTATTCCTCTGATCGAGTCGACGGACCACATTGAGATTCCCGAGTCTGAACTGAAGATCGATGTTTTCCGTTCCTCTGGTCCCGGTGGTCAGTCGGTGAATACGACGGACTCCGCCGTTCGAATGACACACATTCCGACGGGTATTGTTGTTTCGATGCAGGATGAAAAGTCGCAGATTCAAAACCGTGCGGCTGCTCTTCGAGTTCTGCAATCTCGCCTTCTTGTGCTACGTCATGAGGAAGAACAAGCGAAGAAGAAGGAGCTCGCGGGTGATGTGAAGGCCTCGTGGGGTGACCAGATGCGCTCCTACGTCTTGCAGCCCTACCAGATGGTGAAGGACCTGCGTACCGAATACGAATCCGGCAATCCTCAGAACGTCTTCGATGGTGATATCGACGGCTTTATCAACGCCGGAATTCGTTGGCGCAAGAACCAACAGAATCAAGACTGATGCGAAAAACCCGGGCCTAGCCCGGGTTTTTGCGCGTGTCGCCTAAGTTTTGAGGCCCGAGCTGCATAGGGTAAAAGGGACCATAACCCCAATCAGAGACGGCTCATGATTCGATTTGATCACGTCACCATGGTGTATCAGCCTGGTGCGCGTCCGGCGTTAGATGATGTTTCCCTTGAAGTGAAGCGCGGAGAGTTCGTCTTCCTCGTGGGAAAGTCCGGTTCCGGTAAGTCCACCTTCCTTCAGCTCACCATGAGGGAAATTCGTGCGACGTCAGGAAAGGTGTGGGTCCTTGGCCATGACGTGGGTAAACTCTCGCGTTGGTCGGTTCCTAAGCTGCGACGCCAGGTCGGGACCGTGTTCCAGGACTTCCGTTTGCTGCCTTCAAAGACCGTATATGAAAACGTTGCTCTGGCGATGGAGGTTATTGGTAAGCCTCGCCATGCCATTGAAACCCAGGTTCCCGATGTTCTGGAACTGGTCGGTTTGGCGGGCAAAGAAAAACGTCTTCCCCATGAGCTTTCCGGCGGTGAAGAACAGCGTGTGGCAATTGCGCGCGCGATGGTGAACCGTCCCGAGTTGCTTCTTGCAGATGAGCCAACCGGTAACTTGGACCCAGATACCTCGCTTGGAATTATGCGTTTGCTGGATCGTATTAACCGCAATGGGACCACGGTTGTTATGGCAACACACGACGCCGCAATCGTGAACCAGATGCGTATGCGCGTCATTGAATTGCACGATGGAACGGTTGCTCGTGATCAGAACAGCGGCGTGTATGGGGCGGTGAAGTAATGAAGTTACGTTTTATTCTTTCGGAAGTTGGCAAGGGCCTGTCGCGAAACCGCGCGATGTCTGTTGCCGTGGTGATCGTGACCTTCGTGTCCCTGCTATTTGTGGGTATTGCAGGCCTTTCGCAGATGCAGGTCTCGCGAATGAAGAGTCAGTGGTACGACAAGATCGAGGTGTCGATCTACATGTGTGCCAACAATGACCAGACTCCGAGCTGCAATAACCAAGAGGCAACGGAAACACAGATTGCGGCGGTCCGCGATAAGCTCCGTTCTGCAGAGCTGGCTCCCTACGTGAAGGACGTCTACGAAGAATCAAAGGCTGAGGCCTTTAAGAATTTCGTGAAGATCTACGGTAATTCTCCGCTGGGGCAGTGGACGACCGAGGACATGATGCAGGTTTCTTTCCGCGTCAAGCTCGTCAATCCCGAACAATTCAGCATTATTCGCGACGAATTCACCGGTTCAGCTGGTGTGTCCGTTGTCAAGGATCAGCGTGAGATTGTTGAGCCCCTGTTCCAGGTTTTGGGTAAGGCCCGAGGCCTGTCGCTAGGCTTGGCGGGCGTCATGATCGTCGCTGCGGTCTTGCTCATTACGACCACCATTCGTCTGTCCGCGATGAGTCGTGAACGCGAAACCTCCATCATGCGACTGGTTGGTGCCTCGAATCTGTTTATTCAAGCTCCCTTCATGATTGAGGGCGCGATTGCTGCGGTGGTCGGTGCTCTCTTGGCAGTGGGAACCCTGTTCGTCGGTGTTCACGTCCTAGTCAATCAGTGGCTTGCGCAGGCCTTCCGTTGGACGAACTTTATTGGCATGCGTGAGGTGTGGATCATGTCCCCGATCCTCATCGTTGCTGCGGTGCTCCTTGCACTGTCGGCATCCGCATTCTCACTCGCGAAGTACACGAAGATCTGATCCTATGGCAAAGACGCGTTTTCACGGTTTTTCAACGGGACTTACCAGTATGGTTGCGCTGCTTGTTGTTGCAGCGCCCCTGGCTCTGGTACCACCCGCTTTTGCAGATGAAGATCGTGATCGCGTTGCTCAGGCTCAGCGCGAGTCTGCGCAGCACGTGCAAGACCTTCGCAACAACCTTGAGGGTTTGGATGCTTCGCTCGCCCAGGTTTACTTAGACCTTGAAACTGCGAATGCGCAGATCCCCGTTGCTCAGGCTGAGTTTGACACTGCTAATGAACGCTACGAGGGTGCCAAGCGCGAACATGATGTTGCGCAGACACAACTGAATGCAGCTCAGGCGGAGGTTGCTCGTCTTAACACTGCGATGGAGAAAGCACGCAAACAGCAAGAGGAATCTCAAAAAGCTGTGGGTGCGTTGGCGCGCGAGATGTATCAGTCTGGGGGAGTGAGCTCGCCCCTTCTGATCGCACTGTCGTCTTCGGGAACCGAGGAAATTGCTGATCGTGCAGCCGCGGCGGATGCGTTGACACGCGCTCAAGACAGTGCGCTCAGTCAAGCAATGGATATGCAGGCGGCGACGCGCAACCAGCAGAGCAGACAAGACGCCGTTACTTCCCGAATTTCCTCTCTGGAGGAGAAAGCACGTAAGGCCTCGGAAGAAGCGGAGAGCGCAAAGAACACTGCGGAAACGAAACTGCGTGAACTCGCCGAACTGAAGAAAACCTCGGAAGAAAAACGCGCCCAGTGGGATGCACAGAAGGCTCAGGCTGAAGAGCAACTTGGTCAGTGGCAGCGCGAATACCAAGATGCGACCTCGAAGCTCGCTGCGATCGATGAAGAGAACCGTCGCCAGAATAGGCGCTATACCTCCTCCTCGAACTTCTCTAGCCCGCTTCCTGTTCCTTTGGTTGTGACGTCACCATTCGGGTGGCGAGTCCACCCCGTCCTTGGGATTTCTCGTTACCACAATGGAACAGACTTTGCGGCAAACTGCGGTACTGAAATTTATCCGGTTGCCGAAGGTGTTGTCACCGCTGTGACCGTTGAAACCGCTGGCGGAAACGTTGTCTACGTGAACCACGGGATGATGAATGGCGCGTCCATGTCGACTGCGTATGTTCATATGCAGGCCACCAATGTCCATGTTGGTCAGCACGTTGGACGCGATACGGTGCTGGGATGGGTCGGCGCTACCGGATACGCCACTGGCTGCCACTTGCACCTGTCCGTTATGCGCAATGGGGCTGATGTTGAACCTCTGGATTACTTGTAGGACAATAGTTCTCCTGTAATTTTTCACTGAGGGGGTGCTTATGCCGAAGGAATGGAAGAAACCAAAGCCTACCGAATCCGAAAAGCGTAAGGCCGCCTCGGACGAGAAGAAAACAATTGCGCGCAATAAGAAGGCTCGCCACGACTATCTCATTGAAGATACGTGGGAGGCCGGCATGGTCCTTTCGGGGACCGAAGTGAAAGCCCTCCGAATGGGACGTGCTTCGCTTGTTGACGCCTGGGTAGAGATTAAGAACGGCGAGGCCTGGCTGTACGGGGCAAATATCCCCATGTATGCCCAGGGCTCGTGGACCAACCACGCGCCGACGCGAAAGAGGAAGCTACTGCTGCATAGCAGTCAGATTTCCACTCTGGCCGATAAGTCTTCTGCCAAGGGATACACCATCGTTCCCCTTGAGCTGTACTTTATCGGCGGCCGCGCAAAGGTCGAGATTGCCCTTGCTCGCGGTAAACAAGAGTGGGATAAACGTCAGGCCCTGCGTGAAAAACAGGACCAGCGTGAGGCAGAGCGCGCGATGCGTCGCTATGTCAAACAAGCACGTCGCTGATCGGCGGCGTGTTCACGAGGAAGAGCTGTGTGCCCCCCCTATTTGGGAGGTTACACAGCCTGTTCTTTTTGAGGAGCGTTGATGAAGCCCGTTGTGCGATCGCTCAAGCGAGACATGCGGCGGATGGTAACCGTGCCTGCCGCGTGGATTGTCATTGTCGGTCTTCTCTTCGTACCAGCACTGTATGCGTGGTTTAACATTGTCGGTTTTTGGGATCCCTATTCGAATACAGGGAAGATTCGCGTGGCGGTTGCCAATGAAGATCAGGGTGCGACGAAAGACATCATCGGTTTCATTAACGTTGGGACTACGGTAGAAAATCAACTACGTGCGAATGACCAGCTGGGTTGGTATTTCGTTTCTGCCGATCAAGCACAAAAGGATGTTGAGCGGGGCCAAGCGTATGCCGCGATCGTCATCCCCTCAGACTTTTCTCAAAAATTAACGGGCATTGTTGACGGCACCTATTCAAAGCCAAACGTGCAGTACTACGTTAATGAGCGCAACAACGCCATTGCTCCAAAAATTACTGGAGCCGGTGCAAATGCCCTTGATCAACAGATCAACTCGACTTTTGTCTCGACCGTCGCGCAGACCCTTTCTGCAAAGCTCTCCTCAACTGGGCGCTCCATTTCTGACATTTTGCAGAGTAACCGTTCTGATCTTAAAGATAAGATCACCGTAGCTCGCGACCAGCTGGGGGAAGCTGAACAGACACTCAAAGGGATGGACGGCAGGATCGATGCGGCCAAGGAAAAGGTTTCTGGTGCACGCAATTCGTTGAATTCGGCCGATTCGAGCCTGTCTGATCTCAACAGCGCGCTGTCCCAGGCAGATCAGTTAGTAAATGACACGCGCTCCACTTTGTCGAATTTCAGCACCAATATGTCTGGTGCGCTCGATGGGCTGACGAATCATGCTACTGAAGCCAGTGCGAAGGCATCGGCTGCAGGAGGGGCATTCAACGGGGGAGTGCAAGGCGCAACGACAACGATTAATGGGCTCCTGACAGAAGGACAGTCCATCAATCAGACCAATGGGGACATCCTGCGCCAACTTCAAAACTTAGGAATCGCACAACTTCCCACGGCCTCGCAAGCTTTGCAGGACCTGAGCACGCAAAATTCTCAGGTTGGACAAACTCTGGCGAACTTGTCGACTCTTAACGGCAGTCTTGCGACGACCTCGAATTCGATCACCCAAGCGCTCGCGACACTTCACAGCTCCAGCCAAGAACTGAGTAATTCCGCTGCTCAAGCGCGCTCGGGTATCGGAGACCAACTTCCCACGATTTCCAATGCGCTGGATCAAATGTCGAGCGCCTCAGCGAATCTTCGTTCTGCAATTGCCGTGCTTCAAGGTCAACGAGAACAGATGAATGGCCTGCTTGATCAGCTCACTGCGCTTCTTGATTCCACGAAGACCACTCTTGCCCAGTCAGCGACAAACGTCAGCGCATTGATGAATGACCTTGGAAGCGTACAGGGAGATATCTCCGCGATTTCTTCCTCGAATGCGATTCATTCTCTTTCAGGCTCCATGAATCTGAACCCTGAAAAGATCGCTGAATTTGTGGCCGCGCCGACGTCGATCCAAACCCAGGCCGTCTTCCCAGTTGCCACATATGGCTCCGCAATGGCGCCGCTCTTTACGAACCTTGCGTTGTGGATCGGTGCATTTTCTCTTGTCGTTATTTTGAAGCTCGAGGTCGATGACGAGGAAGTCGGTCCCATGAGCTCGGTCCAGCGTTATATGTCGCGATGGATGCTTCTGGCGCTCTTTGCACTTGGGCAGGCACTGGTTGTATCCATTGGAGATCTCATCATTGGGATCCAAACTGTCTCCAAGCTTGCTTTTGTTGGGACAGCGATGATCAGTTCCCTGGCCTACCTCTCGATTATTTACATGTTGGCGACTTGCTTCCAACACATTGGTAAAGGCCTATGTGTCATCATTGTCATGCTGCAGATCCCGGGCTCTGCTGGCCTGTATCCCATCGAGATGATGCCCTCCTTCTTCCGTTTCCTCTATCCGCTTTTCCCCTTCACCTATGGCATTAATGCGATGCGCGAAACGGTCGGTGGCTTCTATGACCACGCGTATATTCGAGCAATTGGAGTGCTGGCGATTCACGTGGCGCTCTCTTTCACCATCGGACTTGCTTTGCGTCCGTATCTTGTGAACCTTAACGCGATGGTGACCCGTGATCTGTCGTGCTCTGGATTGTTTATTAGCGAGGCCACTCGTCTTCCCTCCTCGCGTTTCCGTCTTTCCCAGATCGTCTCTGTTCTTGCCGACCATGAGTCGTATTCGCGTTCCGTTTCGCGTCGGGTACGCACCTTTGAACGTCGTTATCCGCGGATGCGCCGTGCAGCGCTTGTTCTGGGGATTGTCGTTCCGGCTCTCCTTGCGGTGTTATCTGTTACGAGTGCGACCGAGGTGCCGATGATGTTGGGACTGTGGATTGTGTGGATCCTCGCGATTATCGCATTCTTGATTGCTGTCGAGTTTGTTCGTGAGTCTCTTGAACGTCAGCAGTTGCTCACAAATATGAATGACTCCGATGTGCGCTCGCTTTTGCAACGGAGGGCTCGTGGTACAGCAGCGCTCTTCGCCTCGGCAGCGAAGAAGAGCGCTGCTGTGCACGATGAAGAAGCAGCGGAAGAAGGGAGCGAGAAGTGAAAGCGGTATGGGAAATCTTCCGCGCTGATCTTTCGCGAGCACATCGAAGCGTGATCAGTATGGTCGTTGTTCTTGGACTGGTTGTTCTTCCGTCATTCTTTGCGTGGTTCAACATCTCCGCATCATGGGACCCTTTTGCCAACACAAAAAACCTACGGATTGCGATTGCCAATACCGACAGGGGGTATAAGTCTGATCTGATTCCCCTTGAGGTCAATATCGGTAACCGTGTTGTGTCAGCTTTACGGACGAATGAGCAATTCAATTGGGTGATTGATAGCGAAGAACAAGCAATTGAGAAGACTCGATCGGGGGAGTACTACGCGGCGGTTGTCATCCCTTCGGACTTCTCTCAAGAGATGCTGACTTTCTTTTCCAGTGATGCGCATTCGACACCCCTGACCTACTACATCAATGAAAAGAAGAATGGCCTGGCACCAAAAATCGCCGGTCAAGGTGCAGAGCGCGTTTCTGCGCAAATCAACCAGGTATTTGCGCAGACTGTTGCAGAAATTGCCGTGGATACGGCTTCTTCGCTTTCAGATTCGCTCTCTGATCCCACGAATGTTCGCGGTATCCAGGCGCTGAATTCTCGCCTGGAGTCGACCTCGCAGCGCCTGAACGCTGCGGCAAGCAGCGCGGATGCCTATGCCGGACTTATCGCCGCCTCCGTGCAGCTGGTGGATTCTACGCAGACCATGATTGCCAATGCTTCGAAGGCCCGAGATCCGCTGGAGAGCGCGGCAAATAACGCTTCGGCTTCCATTGACCAGATCAGCGCTGGGGCTTCGCACGCTGCCTCTGCTCTTTCCTCAGCCGTGAGTGCGTCTGCTCATTCCCTCGAGGTACTTTCTGCATCCATTGATGATGTGTATTCCCGAGGCGGCAGTAGCGTTGCTTCGGCGGTGGCGACCTTGCGTTCCCAGGCCTCGTCGGTGGGCAATCAAGCAACGCAGTACCTGCATGTGAAGGAAACGCTGGCAAATCTGCCGGGAACACCTATTTCTCAAGATGTTCTGGATCGCCTGCAAGCTTCTGCTGACCGTCTGAGCGCGCTGCAGGATGCGATGAATAAGCTTGCTGATGACATGGAAAAGAGCGTTGCAGATGCTGGCTCAAATCGCCAGGATGTCAAGAACCTCGTTGGACAAGCTCAGTCGGCTATCTCCAATTTGAAGAGCGATGTTGACTCCACCCTACGTCCACAATTAGAACAGCTTTCGGGAACCATCACTTCAGCAACCTCATCGATGGAAAACCTGCGCGCACAGCTGTCTGCAGCCAGCTCCAGTGTCAATGATGGCTCGAATGGGGTTCGTGAGGGGCTATCGAAACTTCAATCGACGTTTAGCGGAATTGGAAATCACCTTCGTGAAGCCTCGCAAAAGATCGCAGACATTCATAACAAGTTGAATGATGCTTTGCAAAGTGGGAACCTTGCGCAGGTCCGCACCGTCATTGGCTCAGATCCTCAGGCTCTGGCCGTTGCTCTTGCGGCTCCCGTGGGCGTCACCACCATTGCGGTGTATCCGGTCGAGAATTTTGGTTCTCAGATGGCGCCCTTCTATACGGCGCTCGCACTGTGGGTGGGGTCGGTCCTCATGATCATCACCATTCGCAGTGATGTCACCACAGAGAATGTTGTTGAAGGATTGGATTCTTCCCATCCAACTGTCGAGTATTTCAAGAGGCATCGCTTAGCTCTGTGGGAAGGCTTCCTTGGGCGCTACATAATTTTCGGGCTGATTGCTTTGACCCAGGCCACCATTATGTGCTTGGGCTTGCTGTTCTTTGTAAAGATCCAGCACGCTCATCCCTGGCTAGTTATGTTTACCGGGTGGGCGATTGCCTTGGTGTTTTCTTTCCTGCTCTATACCTTTATCGCTACTTTCGGTAATGCGGGGAAAGCCTTGGGCGTACTGTTCCTGGTCTTGCAGATCACGGGTGCCGGCGGATCCTTCCCGTTGGATATTCTGCCCAGTTTCTTCCGGGCAATTTCGCCGTACCTGCCGGCGACCCATGGAATTAGTGCCCTGCGCGCTGCGATCGCGGGGTACTCGGGCGGGGAGTATCTTGATGCAATGCTGTTGCTGGGGGCCTTTGCATTCGTTGCAGCGCTGCTTGGTTTTGGATTGCGTCCTTTGCTTATCAAGAGGACGCGACTCTTGGTTGAGAAGCTGGAGTCCACAAAGCTTATGTAGAACCTCCCCTGTTTTTCTTCGTCGAGGCCAAGGAGCTGCGGCTACCTGCGTGCGGGGAACGGGGGAGCGGGGCGAGGCCTCGGGAATCTCTTGCCAGCTCAGCTGCTGGGACGTATGATTTCAAGTCCGGTGTTTGTGCTGCTGTGGTGGCAGGGCGCCGGTGAGTGAAGAACTCAATAGGGGATGATCGGTTTCGACAGCGGTCGTCGATCGAGGGGAAGCGAGCCGAGGAGGCATGCTCTACTCGTTAACGATGTGTGCAAACCAATAGGTGCCGAACAGAATCGCACCGACTACGTTCTCGCCGCCTGATTGCCGCGTGAACCTTTAGTCCGTCAGCCCGGAAGTTGCTTCCGGTCCGGTGTCTGGCGTCGTCTAGGAAGCCACTGGGTGCCGTTCGTGTTGGTAGGACGGCTCCGACACTTAATCAACTGAGCCTATCTGGTAGCAGGTCTGCATGATGCCAGGGGCTGAGAAATAACTCGCAGACTGCGCTCGGAGAAGACCTCGGGGTCGGCTGTTGGACGGGGGTTCGATTCCCCCCATCTCCACAATTAGCCTCGGAACTTCGTTGAAGTTCCGAGGCTTTCTGTTGTTATTTCGCGCTTTAATGGTCTTTGGGGGCGGTGCTCTGCCCAATGATGCATAAAGGATCTACGCAGAGGGACCGCAGACGTTGAAATCGAAAAATCCAGCAAAATAACTTGGTGAATATTCGCTTCCAATGCTTTAGAGAGCGTGCTTTCTGAGTAACTTGAAGCGAAGATTCGTTACGCATCAATGCGCATCATTTTGCGCGTAAATCCGCTAAATTATGCGCATCAAAATGTATAAGTAATTCATAAGAATTCGTGCAGAAATCTTGTAGCAGATGATGAGTCCGAATCAAGATTCCTTTACAAATGCTCCCACGAAGCTTCCTTAGGGTTGAAAACGTATAGGCCTTCTCATAGCCGTAAAAACGGTTGGGCTGCCTATTTCGACACCTAGAGGCGACCAAATTTCGCAATCTCATATGCGGAAGTGGTGTCGCTGCCGATACAAAGGAAGAACTTCTTCATGAAACACCGAAAGATTGTGGGAGCAGTTGGCGCGGCTGCCGTCATTGCAATGGTGCCTTCACTGGGCGGTAACAGTGCCGTCGCTGCCGATAGTGATACAACTTATGGCGCTTCCTTCCCCTATACCCGTTACGAGGCCGAGCGTGGCCGACTTGACCGCGCACACATCGTCTCTCTTGACGAGAGTCAGCCCGTCAACACAATGCTCGACTCGACGGCGATTGAAGCTGGCGAACAGTCCTATGTTGAACTCGAAGGCCAGGATTCTTCAGTAAGCTTCACTGCCGAAGTTCCCGGGAATGCAATTGATCTTCGATTCACTCTTCCTGATCACGCGGCCGGAAGTGTTGATATTCGTGTCAACGGAGAGACGGCTGCCACTTTTAATCTCTCGTCAGAAACTGCGTATCAGTACGTTCAGAAGAGCAAGGTGTATGACGAGGAATGGCAGAAAGATCCCGGTAATGGCCCGGCACATGCCCGCTTCCTTTTTGATGAGGTTCACGGTTTGCTTAACCGGCAGGTAAACCCGGGAGATACGGTTAGCGTTGTTCGTTCGGGGAGTGAAGGTTATGTCTATGGCATTGACTTTATTGAGCTTGAGCAGGCGCTTCCGGAAATTCCACGCCCTGACAATTCAGTAAGCATTACTGATGATGACCTGACGGTGACTGAAGAGAAAGCGCCGGGTGTTTGGGAAACTCGTAAGGTTTATGCGCGCCCCAATGATGGACAAGATGATTCTGATGCATTCTTGGCTGCTTTGAAGCGCGCATCGGATGAGAACAAGACTCTGTATATTCCGCGTGGAACCTTTGAGTTTGATCGTCAGCTTGTCGTTCGGCATTCTCCGAATGACAACCACCAACTGACGGTCCAAGGTGCGGGCATCTGGTACACGAATGTCTTCTTCCGTAACCCGAACAAGGCAAGCGGTGGCATTGTTCTTGAACATACCAGCCATGACCTGCAGTTCCGAGACTTCTACATGTCGACTAATCTCAAGTCTCGTTACGATGAAGGGGCGAACTATAAGGGATTCCAAGGCGTCACCAAGAATTCACAGTTTATCAACCTGTGGATTGAACACTTCGAGTGTGGCTTCTGGATGGGGGACTATGTCAATGAAAATCAAATGCAGTACACAGAGCACATGCTGGTCGATCACTCCCGTATTCGCAATAACTTTGCCGATGGCCTGAACTACTCACAGGGAAGCCGGGATTCGGCCGTGCGTAATTCGAATATTCGCGGAAACGGCGATGACGGCCTTGCCTCGTGGTCGAGTCACGCACAGTCGCTGCCCCATGAGGCTGTCCAATATGTATCAAATGCTCGTCACACCGACAATATCGAGTTCACGCACAACACGATCGAGCTCGGGTGGCGTGCAGGTGGAATTGGGTTCTTTGGTGGAGCTGGACAGAAGGCAGAGAATAACCTCATCACGGGGAATTTTGAAGGTGCAGGTATTCGACTGAATACCGTCTTTGGCGGTCACAATTTCGACTGGAACTTGAAGCTAAACAAAAGGGCCAGCATTCAGCGCAACAAGATTGTGCGCAGTGGTACGCAGGATGACTACTATGGCGGGCACCGCGGTGCGATCGACTTCCAAGAAGTTCAGGTTAACGGCCGCATTGCTGGCGTTGATCTTTACGACAACATCATCGTGCGTCCTTTTGCAGAGGACGTTCGATCGGACTTCGCATTCAATTCCCAAGAGATGAAACTTCGCGGTATGAGCATTGGCAATAATCCGCGTAGAGACTGGGATGGCTATGAGGCTCAGCATCTGGTTGTGAATTACGCTCGCGTCAATGGCAAGGTCGACCGCGGGATCCCTGAAGATGCGAATTATGCTCTCTACTGGTGGGACGGCGATTGGGTGAATCCGGTTGATGGAAAGACCCATCGTTATTGGATTCCTAAGGCTGATGGTGTTCAGATCAATGACGGTATGGACTTCTCGTGGGAAGGTAACAAGAAGATCTACAACTTTATCCTTGGTGATGACCCGCAGTACCTGCCGACGTCCACTACTCGCTTCTCCGATGACTACACCTACCAAGGTGAGATGGCTCGATCATTCCAAAATCCTAGCCAGCCACAGACAGTGATCCGTTTTTGGTCGCATAAGTGAGGTGCGCGAGTAGCGTCGTCAAACCTTAGTTTTACTGCCCGCACTGCCCGGCAGTGTGGGCAGTGCTGTATCCATACTGCATTTCGTTCACCCGCTAATCTCTGCATAAGATTTCGCGTTGCTTGAGCAGCAATCTTGTCCACAGAGTAAGCGCAGAAAGAAGTTATCCACAGATTTTGCATCCTCGTCCCGAGCCGATAGGACATCCTCATACCCTCGCATCATGGAGGAGCGACCTCCAGTGATTGCGAAAGGAATGAGCCATGATCGGGAGGCATCCAAATATTCAAAAACGCTGGGTTCATCGTGCAAGAAATCGTGCAAGAAAAGGAGCTGTTGCACTGGTCTTTGCAACGGCAATCGGAACTCTCAGCACACTGGCGTTGAATCCGCAGCCAGCGCACGCGCTCTTTGAAGGAAACGGCATGTACGTTAAAGGGGTCGGAGCGCAATCTGCTGGAGGATTTTGGCTAGGGGCCTACACCGCACCGCACAACGTTGAGACGCGTTACCCGGTGTGGTGCACTCACATGTGGCGAGCAAATCCCAAGCCGCAGGACACCGCATCGATTACAGATTTGGGAGAATCCAAGCGCTGGGGGCCGGATGAGCTTGATCTATCGACCGCGCAAATGGCGTGGCTTCTTGATCGCTACCAGGATGACCGACACCAAGAGAACCGAGCAGCTCTCTCATTTCTGATTCACGCGAATTTTGAAGGAGAGCAATCAGGAAAGAATACTCAAGATTCCGTCAATAGTTTGGTTGACGGTGTGCGCCGTCAACTGCCGCAAGTTTTTGACAGGGCAAAAGATTACGTGCGTCAAGCTAAGGAATCTGCTGTTACAACTTACGAAAATGGAAGCGTAGAAAGCCAGACTCCTCGCAGTGGTTTACTCAAAGACCTCGGCGTGAAGAATGAAAAAGGGGAGTGGATTCCGAAACTCAAACTCCACCTCATGCTCATTGGTCCTGCGCGTTTCACTTCCACGGGTACCAGCCGATGGGATGGAGAAACACAAGGAAATGCCCTCAATCTTGAATGGGAAGCAACGGGTAACGGAACCGTGAAATGGGTAGGAAACTACGAAAACCCTGTGCGCTCGACGCTCACGAAATACGGAGTTAACTCGGCAACTCAAGACACGGCCTCGTATGGAAACAGGCCGGGTGGCGATAAGGAAGAAAAGCGCCTCAAGGGAGGGACCTGGAAGGTGCTCATGGACTTTCAGCCAATGGGGCGTTCACAAGTTGCCAAAACCAGCGTGAAGGATAATACCCTGAGCGATACCGTCACAGCATTTGCAGACCCCAATTACGGTGACGGAAAGTGGATCAATGATGAGCATGGACCAATACCGGTCACCTTCGAAGGGACTGCCTACGATCTGGGGACCGAACCACCAAACGAACCTTTGGATGTACGTTTCATCTCGAAGGATATGCGAGTTCTTGGCAGAACAACGGTTGTTTTTCGTGGAGAAGGGGAGCGCCAGGTCAGTATTCCTCTTTCTGAAGGACAGGCAAAACCAGGATTTGTTTCTTGGGTATGGAGGGTGAGTAAGGAAGCTCAGGGGCAATACGCTCCTCTTATCCACGCCGATTGGGCCGACCAGCTGGGGCTTGCTCATGAAACGCAAGTGATTCCCTGGAAGATCCAGATTCACTCTGCCGCACAGCTCAAAGAGACCAATGGGGGTGACTTCTTAATCGATGATCTCTGGGTGAGTGGCTTCCCAGAAGGGCACACTCATTGGAGTGGTTCTGACAGAATTGCTGCCGACACATCGCACATGCGTCATCGTCTGCTTTTCTTCCCTCAGGGCCTTGAGGTTATTGAAGAAAACCGGGAGAAAGCAGAGGAAATTGGAGCTGTCGAGGTCCCCGCAAAGAATGGATACTATCCATCGCTTGGTGATCTTCGTTTCTCAGTAGACCCGCAGCGTATTGGGACCTATGTGTTTACAACAGAGTTTGACGGTGACGGTCGCGTTGAAGCCTTCCGTTCCAGTGTTGAGGATCCGCATGAACAGTACACGCGACAAGCGTCCTCAATCATTCGCCTGGCAACGCATGCTCGCGATGGAGGTGACGGTGACCAGATCATAGGCCGCTTGGGGCCATCCAAGATCGTTGATCAGGTCTGCTATGAAGGCCTCGAGGCAGGGAAACGATACTCCCTGAAAGCAATTGTGGTTGACCGAGAAAGCGGTGAACCATTGAACGCAGCTGGTCGACTGGTAGAAGGAACAGCTGATTTCACTGCTGGGACAGCGTCTGGCTGTACAGAGGTGATGATTAATGTTCAGGGAGAAGACATCAAAGCAAAAAGCGTTGTCATCTTCGAAGATCTATTTCTCGGTGATCAGCGAATCGCATTCCATCGAGATATCAATGCAGCTGAGCAAACCCTCAACGTGGAACAGCCCGAGCGTCCGAAGGTTGCTCGTACTGGCACTTCAGGTCTTCTGATCGTCTCGCTCGCGGGAGTCGGAGCCCTTGCTGGTGGAGTGCTCTATCGTCGGGGAAGGAAAGGATGCTTGTAGGGCACGTTGATATCTGAGGTGACTTACCGGATTGGAGCATACGAGCCTTAGATAAGCAGTCCTAAAAATGAGTGGTGGGGGGG